>CANJZW010000051.1 GCA_947479475.1 Chthoniobacteraceae bacterium | reverse complement strand
GGCGGTTTTTCTTCACCCCTTCCACACAGATCTTTTTCTTTTTCTCTGTAACAAGGAAAAGATGCAGCGGCCTGAAACAACTTTCATACCGTTTTTTCACTCCACTTTCAAACCGCCGACATCCATCCACGTTCACGCCGGCCCTCGCATGAGGGAAGCCGTTCCACTTGGAGTCGAATAAAATCCCTTGAGGCCGCGAAGATGATCTCCACATTCCTATGGGGCGCATTTTTCAATCAGCCGCCTGTCAAAGAAAGCCGATTCAAAGCGCCCCGTCTTCGTTCTCAGAACGTCTCGATCAACTAGAAAAACATCCTCGGAATTCTCATCTTACCGCCCATCTGAGGACGCTTCCTTCAACAAGTTCGCCCTGCGCCTAAATCAGACGAACCGGAAAGGTGCCGCGCACAATCGCCTCAGTCAAGGGATGCACCGCATCCTTGGAGAAACGGCTGGCTTGATTTTGGAAGTTATTAAAGAGGCTCAAAAACGTCTGAACTTTGCTTTGCGGTGTCTTAATTTTGAGAACTTCCAAGACTTTAAGAACCAGTTCAGCGATGCGCTGAGGAGAATCTCCGGCGGGTTTTGCACAGCTTGTGATGCGATGGATCATGATGCACAGACCCCTAAACACCAAAAACTCGAATGGAAGAGGAGTTTGCACATCACATTCGATATCAAAAAAGCGGGCGGCCCCAGATTCTGAATCCACCGCAAGATTCAGAGGAATCGCATCGAAGAAATTAGACGGTAAAAATAGATCAAATGAAGTTCCATCGACTTCCGTGCTTTCCGTTTTGAAAGCATGCTCCCTGAGCGCCGCAACCCACGGCTCCGCCCATTTCGCAACATCTGCGACACTCCACCCAGGGATGTTCATCAATTTAGTGAGCCCATCGCCATAGATCTCTCCCGGTTGGTAAGGCATGACGCGATACGAATCCAAAGAGGACGGAGCCTGCATTTTTGAAATCCGAGTCTCCAGCTCCCCGTTTTCTCGGCAGACGAATCTTTTTTCGACAAAATCCTCCTTCTCCTTTTCGTAACCATAATGGGCGGCCATTGTTGGGGAGCTTTCTTCCGCAAGTTCACAAGACTCGTTGTAAGCACGGAACAAGAAGGAGTTTGCTAAATCAGCTAGGAGCCCGTTGCGAGCGACGACCTGCCACGCCTGCTCCAAGGAAAACAGGTAGAACGGAGGAGGCTGCGCCTCAAAAACAACGGAGGAAGCGACCAGTGGGCCGGGCTTCCATGCACCCCTCTCTTTCAGACCACCGGGATAAAGGACACATGAGGGCATTTTGTAATCAGGAAACGGCAAAAATAATTCGGCTTTGAAAAAACCCGCCTCCTTTATTTTTTTCTCCAAATCTACCCGGCCGAAAGTGATCACTGAGTCCTTCGAATAAGAATCATTGATCCCAAAGGCAAACTTCTGGACATGATCCTCCGACGATCCACAGAAATACTTGAGTCCAAGTTGGTTTTCTATTGCAAGGAGGAGAAAACCTCCGGGCTTCAGGAAGGAGCGGGCTTTCCGCAGCATTTCCTGGACGGGATCCGGCGCCGTGATGAAAAGCTGTGAATACTCCAGAACTCCGATGAGGGTGACGACATCAAACTTTTCGGAGCACGAGAACTTCTGAAAGTTGTCGCAAACGACCAGTACGTTCTCGAGGTCTTTGCACCGGGCGGCAGTAATTGCGGCTCGCAATAGACTTCCCTCCAGAGCAGTCACCTTCGCTCCCATTTCGCCCGCGAACCGACTCAATGCACCACAGCCCGCACCAATCTCCAGTACCTGAGCACCCGCTTTAAATGTCTCCGCAAACGGCCTCAATAAATTACACCGTTGAGGGCTGAGATGGTAATTTGTAGGCCAGTTAACCCGAAATTTTCGCAGCGTTTTTGAATAAACACTCGTATCTTCACACCCTAAGACATTTTCAAGCAACTGCCTTTCCTCGTCTTTTCCATCGGAATAATTAAAGGCTTCAAGATCGGGAGGCAAATGGACTCCAAGCTTTTGGTCAATTTTGTATCTATCGCTTAATTTCATAAACTGCCCGGTTAAAACGGCCTGCCACAACGAGATCAGGCTCAGAACGCTACAGCCAACCTAAATGGTGCACAAACTTTTTTAAAATCACGTTAACGATAAATCTAATCGTCTTTTGCCAAGTTGTTTCCACTTCTGGATTCCATTCCCCTGCCCCTCCAACAGGGGTCTTTACCCGACCGCACATCAACGCACATCAACGCACATCAACGCACGAGACGCGGGTCCGACAGGCGCGCTGCACCACTCAGCGATACACTTCTCGAACGCACTAGGCTCTACACCCACAAAACAAGCATCAAAAAACGAGTGACCAAATTGGGCTGGTGCTCACCAGACGTCCAAGGTTCGCCTCTTTCTCTTATCGTACACCCGCGGTTTCCAAGACATGCGCGGCCCGGCGCCGGGCTGCGATCCGGCGCGCAAGTTCGTCCGCAACCACTCCGAGCAGAATGACCGCCCCGATGATCGCAAACTCCACGTTGTTGCGCGTTGTCACCAAGGTGATCATGTTTCGCAACACCTGCATCAGCGCGGCGCCAATGAGGATGCCCACGACCGAACCCTCGCCCCCACGCAGGCTGCAGCCCCCGAGCACCGCGGCGGCGATTGCGTAGAGCTCGTAAAAATTGCCGAAGTCCACGGGCTGCGCCGAGTTCACATCCAGAACGAACAACACCCCGCCCAACCCAGCGAGGCCAGAGCTGATGACGTACGCAAGGATCGTCATGCGCTGCGTGGGGATTCCGCTGTAGGTCGCTGCCTGCGGATTACGCCCCAAGGCCAGAAGATAGCGGCCAAATATGGTTCGGTTGAGAAAGATCGCGGCAAGAATTGCGACAAGTGCCAAAAAAATAAGCGGCGCAGGAAGCTCGAAGCCAGGAAGAAACGGGACCTTCCCGGTGGCCAACAGGCGCAGCGTTTTAAACTCGTTTCCAAAGCCCACGGTTTGGTCGGCAGTGAAACCCCGCGCAATGCCCCGGTAAAGCAACAGACCACACAGCGTCACGATAAAGGGCTGGATGCGGAGCTTGGTAATGAGCAGTCCGTGGAAGAGTCCGATTCCCAAGGAAACGGCAGCAACAGCCAATAGCGCAAGCGGCAAAGGCCAGAGCTGCACCGTGAGTAACCATGGCAGCGCACAACCCACCAGACACACGACAGACCCAAGCGAGAGGTCAATTCCGCCCGTGATGATGACGAATCCAACACCAATGCTTAAAATCCCAAAAAGAGCAGACCGGCGCAGCACGTTTTCCACATTGTACGCGCTGAGAAAGCTTCCAGAAAGGAAGGCCGTGACAACACACACCGCCACCAACAACCCAAGGATTCCGAGGTTTTTTTTCATATCACATCAAATGGCTGCGGCTTCTGTTTGCTCTCCTGTGGCAAGCCGCATGACGGCCTCCTCGCTGAGTTCGCTCCGGTGCAGTTCCCCGCTCAGACGACCCTCGTGCAGCACCAAGACCCGGTCGGACATTCCCAAAATCTCCTCCAAATCGCTGGAGACAAACAGCACCGCCGCACCCTTGGCTGCGAGCTCTTCCATCAAACGGTAAATCTCCTGCTTGGCTCCAATGTCCACGCCGCGCGTCGGCTCATCGAGTAGAAACACACTCGGCCGGGTCGCAAGCCATTTGCCGATGACCACTTTTTGCTGGTTACCGCCGGACAGAAATTGCACGGGTTGGTCAACCCCGGCGGTCTTGATCCGCATCGAGGGAATCATTTCCTCGCAAAGCGCCTTCTCCTTGGTCCGGTTCAAGAACCCGCCCGCCTGCTCCTTATGAAGCGTGGCGATGCTCAGGTTTTCACGAACGCCCATTTCCAAAAAAAGCCCCTGATGTTTGCGGTCCTCCGGCACCAGTGCGATCCCGGCATCCATCGCTGCACGCGGAGATCGCGGCGAAACCAATTCGCCAGACACACGCACCGATCCCTGCAGGGCCGGCACCACCCCGAATAAGGCCTCCAGCAGTTCGCTCCGGCCGGCTCCGACGAGCCCTGCCATGCCCACAACCTCACCCGCGCGCAGTTGAAAATCGACAGCCTGGCCCGGGTAAGCACGGGTCCGAAGGCCCCTCACCTCCAAAACGACCTCCCCGGTTTGGTGCGACTGATGCGGATAGAACTGCGACAGCTCGCGGCCCACCATCAGCTGGACCATTGCTCCGTGTGAAATTTCGTTTCCTAAAAGACTCCCCGCATTTTCACCATCCCTGAGGACTTCAACCCGGTCCGCTAGACCCCCTACTTCGCCTAGGCGGTGGGAGATGTAAACAATGCCCACCCCCCTGCCGCGCAGTTCGCGGATGAGACTCAGCAGGACCTTCGTTTCGTGATCGGACAAGCTCGAAGTCGGCTCGTCCATGATCAGCACGCGGGCGTCCACCGAAAGCGCCTTCGCGATCTCCACGAGTTGTTGCTGGCCGATGGTTAAATCACCCACCAGAGTACTTGGATCAACTTTCAGTCCAACACGTTCCAGCACCAGACGCGCCTCCTTTGAAATACGGCCGGCGTCCACCCACCCACAGCAATGCGGTTCGCGACCAAGGAAAATATTGGCCCCCACATCCAGCGTCTCAGCCAGATTCAGCTCCTGATGGATCAAGGCAATTCCGAGCGAAAGCGCTTCCTGTACCGAGCCGATCGTCCGGACGACATCCTCAACCAAAAGTTCCCCGGAATCGGGAGACTGAACCCCCGCCAAGATTTTCATCAACGTACTTTTGCCGGCCCCGTTTTCACCCACCACAGCAAGAACCTCCCCCGGATAAACGGTCAGGCTGACCTCTTTGAGCGCGCGAACGCCCGCAAAAGACTTACTAACCCGCCGCGCTTCCAGAAGGGGCTTTGCCATGAATTAAAGAAGGTTTAGTTAAACGTTTTATCCGCGAACTTCGCCCAATCTGCGGCTAGCGGCTGCGCCATCCTTGGACCGAACCAGATTAGGCCCAAACCGTAACCTGCAGAAATGGAGGTCGCTTACTACTGCGTCGCACCAAGCCGGGTCTTTAATTGCGTCCGAAACTCCACCACGTTTTCCTTCCGGATTTTACGCGCCGGAATATCGAGAAACTTTTCGGCACCCCCCGGAGCGGGCTTTCCGTTCAGGAGGCCAGCAAGCACCTCGACCGACTTGTAGCCGTACATATAGGGATCCTGAACAACCGTGCCGAAAACATTCCCCTTTTGAATGCCGTCTAGCGTCGCATCATCCTCATCAAAGGCGACCAATTTGACAGTGCCCAGTTTGTTGGACTGCGAAAGCGCCTCAAGAATCAGCGGAGGATTGTAGGCGAAGAGACCGACCATGCAGCCAAGATCCGGATATTTCGCGAGTGCGTCCTCCGCGTTCGCCTTACCTTTGGCGCGGTCAAACTGGTCGGTCAACGTGCCGAGGATTTTAAACCCATTGCCCTCGAGAACGGCGGACGTCTCGTCAAAGTGGTTGCTGTCATCGGGGCGCCCGAGCACGGCGTCGATCACGCCTTGTCTGCGCCGCTTGGCGTTGTCTTGCTCCAGACGCCCGATGAAAATCATGATCGTTCCGCCCTTCGGCATCGCTTCACGAACCATCTCGCCGCACATCCGTCCTGCCTTATAGTTGTCCATCCCGATGTAGAGGAGCCGCTCGCTTTGTGGGGCGTCCGAATCGTGAGTGATGACCTTGGCTTTTTTCGCCGCAATATTGATGAGCTCCGTCTGGTTGGTGGGATCGATCGGGCTGAGCGCGATGCCATCAATTCCACGCGTCAGAAGATCTTCAATCATGCGTTTCTGGTCACTGATTCCCTCCGCAGGCATGAGCGTTTGGGCGTCGATTTTGAACTCTTGCGCAGCGGCTTTGACCCCGGCTGCCGCGATTGTCCAAAAGGAGGCTACTCCGTTTGTGACGAAGGCGATTTTCTTCGTTTTCTCACCGCTCGCTGGTGAGGCTGCACCGCCCTCGGTGGGGGCAGACTTGTTGCAGGCGCCGAGGCTGATTGAGATCAACCCGAGCAAGGCTGCATGACGGATGAAGGAGTGTAATTTCATGGAGGGGGGATGGGACTAGTGGGTGGTCATGCCACCGTTGACGTGGAGGTTTTGAGCGGTGATGAAAGCGGCGGCCTCGCTGGCCAGGAAGACAATGGCGCCGGCGACATCGTCGGGAACGCCCCAACGGTTGAGTGGGATCAGGCTGCGATAGCCCTCCTTTTGCTCCTCAGGATCGTTCAAGTGCCGCTCAACAGGGATCCAGCCCGGAGAGAGCATATTGACCGTGATTCCCCAGGGAGCGAGCTCGGAGGCGAGGCTGCGGTTGAAACCGTTTTGTCCACCCTTGGCGGCGACGTAGGCGGTGAAGTTTCCCACACCTCGCGCCACAACCTCGGAGCCGATATTGATGATGCGCCCCCACTTTTGGGACTTCATATGCGGGAGACAGGCGCGTGTGAGCAGAAAGGGGCTTTTGATGAAAAAATCCAGCATCTGCTGGTAAAATTCCCAACCGTATTCCTCGATCGGTTTCTGCGGCTGTGCGGGAGTCGCGTTGAAAACGAGGATATCCACCGGGCCAAGCTTGCCTGCGATCTCGGCCACCATTCTGCCGACTTCCACCTCGTCGGTGACGTCGCCCCGGACCAGCATTCCCTCGATACCGGCCGCCTCCAGTTCGGCAAATGCGGCTTCAGCTCGCGCCACATTATTTTGGTAGTTCAGCGCGACCTTTGCGCCGGCCTTGCCGAGGCCGGCGATCATTGCTTTTCCAAGGCCGGTAGAACTGCCGGTGACAAGGGCGACGCGGCCCTTAAGTGAGAAAGAGGAAGGATCAAACATGAATTAAAAGAAATAAAAGGGGGGGGGAAGGACGGCGGAACCCAGAAGCGGCCGCCGGACGGCGTGCTACTTTCCAACAGCCGTGCCGACGCCGTCAACGATATCCACAGCCACGGTTGAATTGCCGAAGCGCTCAAAATCCGAATACGACCAAACGACCTTTTTGGCTGCATCCACTTCAATGCTCAGAGGCATGTTTGGCCCGGCGTGGCAGTTGCCCAGGCGGGTGTTGCCGTTTGGCAGACGCTCCACGCGTGTCACCCAGGCGAGCTTGATGCCCGGGAGGTCGTCCTGTTCGAGTTTCCAGACGATTTCACCCTTGGGGTTCACCTCAAGAACGCTATGCCCGTTTCCGGTCCCAATCAGCGTGTTGCCATTCGCGATACGGACCACGCTAAAAAGGTGGTTCCCAAACGCCTCCGGCCCGTGCCCGCCAGCCGGCTCTTTGCCGAAAAGCGGCACCTCGAACTCCCACACGACCTTTCCTTCCCGGTTGTATTCGCGCACTTTCCCATCGGCTTCGTGAGCCACTAAATAAGTGCCGGCTGCGGTGCGGCGGACGAGCCGCGTGTCGCTGTGTTTGCTCGGACGATCCCGGGTCAGTTTGATTTCAAGCTGCAGCTTTCCATCGCGATCGACCTCAATGATGCGGCCCACGCCGGACTCCGCGATCATGGTCGAGCCATTCTCGAGACGCTGACAGGCATGCACTTCCAAAGGCACGCCGGCGTTCCCGTTGGATGTCGCAGAGTCGTATTCCCAGACCACTTTGCCTTCCGGATTCAGTTCGGTCACCTTGGTCCAACTGGACTGGTACAAAAGGTTTCCGTTAGGCAAAAGCGAAGCGTCATGAAGACCGGCGCTTTTGACATCGCGCTCGAGCGTTCCGTCCGGAGCCACAATGGCGACGCGCCCCGTGTTGGCCACAAGCAGCCTGTGCTTGGAGCCCGTCTGATCGGCAAAAGCGGGGCGACCGCCCAGAAGAGCCGTCGAGGTGAACGCGCACAGCAGCAGGACCGAAAGCCTGCGCGAGTTTGTTTTGGGGGTAAACATAGTTCTGATTGTCATAGGGTTTTGGGGGTTGGGAAAGGAGGAATACAATTTAACGCGAGGGTTTAGCGGGAAAAAGTCATGCCATGATGGCGTGGATCGGTTCCGCGCCCTCGACACCCACGAGCTTTTGATCGAGGCCGCCGTAGAAGAAGGAAAGGTGATTCGGATCGACGCCCAGCAGGTGGAGTATTGTGGCGTGTAGATCTTTGACCTCGCAGCGGTTGGCGACTGCGCGGTTTCCGAGTTCGTCGGTTTCGCCGTAGCTCACACCGCCCTTGATGCCTCCACCGGCCATCCACATGGTGAACCCGGCCGAGTTATGGTCGCGGCCTGTGCCTGCGGCGTATTCAGCGGTGGGCTGGCGGCCGAACTCGCCGCCCCACACGACCAGAGTTTCGTCAAGAAGACCCCGCTGTTTGAGATCCTTGAGAAGGCCTGCCACCGCCTTGTCGGTGTTGCCCGCGTGGAACTCATGGTTTTTGACCAGGTCCCCGTGCGCGTCCCAATTGTCGTCGGTGTGCGCGCCCCCGGAGTAGATCTGGACAAAGCGCACCCCGCTCTCCACCAAACGGCGAGCCAGGAGGCATTTGCGGCCGAAGTCTTCGGTGCGTGGGTTGTCCATTCCGTAGAGGGAGAGCGTCTCTGCGGACTCCTTGGAAAGATCAATGGTGTGGGGTGCGGCCGCCTGCATCCGGTAGGCGAGCTCGTAGCTTTCGATGCGGGCGGCAAGGTTGGTGTTGTCGCTGCGCCCGCTCAGGTGGGACTGGTTGAGTTCATTGAGCGAGTTAAGCAGCAGCCGTTGTTCGCCCGCGCTCACCCCTTCGCGGGGGCTCAAATCCAGAATGGGAGCGCCCGCGGCCCGGAAGACCGTGCCCTGGTGGGTGGCTGGCATGAAGCCGGAGGACCAGTTTTTTGCGCCGGAGATGGGGCCGCCCTTTTTGTCGAGCATGACCACGAAGCCGGGCAGGTTTTGGTTGAGGCTACCCATGCCGTAGTTGATCCAGGACCCCAGAGCCGGCTTACCCCCGATGATGGAGCCGGTGTTCATCTTAAGCATCGCCGAACCGTGGATCGGAGACTCGGCGGTCATGCTGTGGATGAACGCGAGATCATCCACGCACTGCGCGACATTGGGGAAAAGTTCGGAGACCCACTTTCCGGATTGGCCGTACTGTTTGAACTTCCACTTGGGCTCCACGATCCGGCCCTCGTTTTTGGAGCCGCCCCGGCCCTTGGTTTGGATTTTGATCGTCTTGCCATCCATCCCAAGCATCGCGGGTTTGTAATCAAAGGTGTCGATGTGGCTCGGGCCCCCGTACATGAACAGAAAGATCACGCTCTTGGCCTTGCCCGGCAGCGCCATGGCCGCCGGGACGGGGGAGGCCGCTGCCTGCGCCTGCGTGCCGAAGAAGCCGTCCTTTGCCAGCAGCCCGCAAAGCGCCATGTGGGTGAACCCGCCGCCTACGGTGGTGAGGAATTCCCGGCGCCGGACGTTGCCGCAGAAGTTGGAGTGCGAAGAAGTGCTCATGAGAAGGGCTTTCGGTTAGTCCAGATAAATGAACTCGTTCAGATTTAGGGCGATGAGGGCGAAACGCTGGAGGGCGGTCTTGTCGGAGAGGTTCAGCTCGCTTTTGAGCCTCTCGCACGTCTTGAGGCAAAGGGCGACTTCCCCGTCCCGAGGTGGGCGCTGGAGAACCAGTTGCAGGCCGCGGCGGATCTGCGCCGTGGCGTCGTCGCCCGCCTCTTTGCGCAGGCGCTCCGCAAACAACTTGGATTGATTCTCCATGAACTCCGAGTTGAGCAGCCCCAGGGCCTGCGTGGAAACCGTGCTCACAAACCGCACCGCGCACGGCGTGTCGGTGGGGGCCTGGTCGTGGTCGGCGAGCAGCGGCACCGAAAGGGTGCGTTTAACGTGGACGTAGATACTTCTGCGCGTCGTGTCCCGTTCGTTTTCAACCGGCCAGTTGCGGCCCGGAATAGACTGGGTTTCCAAAACAGCACGCGGCAGCGGGGGATGCACCGGCGGACCAAACATCTGCGGCAGCAACACCCCCGACATCGAAAGAATCGAGTCCCGCAGTTCCTCCGCCGTGAGTCTGCGCATGGGATAGCGCCAGAACAGAAGGTTCTCCGGATCCTTTTCAAGCGAGTCCTGTGTTCCGAAGGAACTCATCTGGTACGCCTTTGAGTTCAGGAGCAGCCGGTGCATGGCTTTAAAGCTCCACCCTTTTTCGATGAAGGTGCGGGCCAGATAGTCCAGCAGTTCGGGATGCGTCGGCAGCTCGCCCAGTCGCCCAAAGTCGTTTGGCGTGGGCACCAGCCCCCGGCCGAAATGGTGCTGCCAGATCCGGTTGACCGCCACGCGGCTCACCAGCGGGTTGTCCGGTTGCGTCAGCCAGTTGGCCAGCGCCAGACGCCTCCCCGAGGACGCCTTGCCGCCCACCGGCGAGCTCGCCGGTTGCGCAGTGCCGTCCTTGCTCAGAATGACGGGGTACGCGGGCTCCACAGGCTCCCCCAAATTCTGAGGGCTGCCGCGGCGATGGATGGCGAGGGGCGCAGGGGTGGCGCCGTCTTCCGCCGCTGCGCTGATGGGAATCCCAACCAACTGTGCGGCTTCCGCCAGCCAGGCGGGATTAGCGCTTTTAAGCTTTTCCAAAAGGTCCCCGCCTGCGAGGCGGTTGAGTTCGCCTTGCTCGATTTTTTTTGGACCGCGCAGCAGCTTTTCTGCCCGTCCCACGGGCGAGAGCCCCGCGTGAAGGCTCACGGTGGGCAGCGCACCGGCGTCCTTGGCAACGGTTCGGACGGTCAGAAAGTTCGCGCCGGTATGGAGCAGGCGCTTGAAGTTCGGAGCCAGCTCTATGGAGCGGCGTCCCTTGGGGAGGTTGTGTCCTTGGAGGATAGGGGTGCCGTTGAGGAAAACTTCGGTGTCGGTCTGGTATTCGAGGTCCAGGTAGAAATCCGCCGGGATCTCCGCCAACCCGAACTTGGCGCGCATCCAAACCGCGGCACCTGTCCCGGCGTCTGTGGTGTCAGCCATGCTCCAGCCCTTGGGTGCGAAGCTCTCCGCGCGCCAATTGGAAGCAGGCTCCTTAGTGGTGTGTTGCCAGGCGTTCTCCTCCCCGCCCCGGGGTGCAACGAGCGGGGGTGCGTCCTCGTGCTTCGCAGGCGCGGGGCCGGCTTTGGCATGCCACTCCAGCAGGAGGGCCCGGTTTTTCTGGTAGTCCGCGTCCAAGCCGGCGAGCCGTTTGTTCTGCTCTAGATTGAGCCGGGCGCGGTCAACCTCGGGCGCCCACAGGCGCGGGTTGTTGCGCGTCGCGCCGTAGTCTTTCAGGCCGTGGAAGAACGCCATGAAGCTGTAATAATCCTTCTGTGAGATCGGATCCTTTTTGTGGTCGTGGCAGCGGGCGCAGCCCATCGTCATGCCGAGGAACGCCTCGCTGGTGACCAGAACGTTGTCGGCCAGCAGGTCGTATTTGGCTTGGAGCCGGTCGGAGGGTTCGTCGTCCCACTGCATTAGACGGAGGAAGCCTGTCGCGGTGAGCGACTGTTGCGTAGGCTGCTCCAACTCGTCCCCGGCCAACTGCTCTATGATGAACTGGTTGTAGGGCAGGTCCGAGTTGAAGGCCTTGATCAGGTAGTCGCGGTACCGCCAGATATGGGGCTTCTCGTTGTCACGCTCAAAACCTTCAGACTCGGCGTACCGGATCACGTCCATCCAGTGGCGAGCCCACTTTTCACCGTACTGGGGCTTGGCAAGGAGCGAGTCCACAAGCCGTGGCCAGGCGTCGGGTGAAGTGTCGGCCACAAAGCGTGTGACCGCCTCAGGCGAGGGGGGCAGGCCGGTCAGGTCGTAGTAGGCGCGGCGGACCAACTGCTCCTTGGAGGCGGGCGGGTTAGGGCGAAGGTTCCTCTGTGCGTGCTGCTTTGCGAGAAACGCGTCCACCGGGTTTTTGCTCCACGCGGGGTCGACCGCCGGCGGCGGGGCATCCACGCGCACGGGCTTGTAAGCCCACCAGTTGGCGCGGTCCTCCGAGGATTCCGGGGTTTGAACGTGCGCAGTCTTAACGGGGGCGCTCTCCAGGGTCGGGTCGTAGGGCGCGCCCATCTCGAGCCATTTCTGGATGATGTCAATTTCCGCCTGGGGCCTCTTTCCGGCGGGTGGCATCTCGTGGTCGGCATCCCGGTAGCTGAGCATTTCCAGCAACCGGCTCTTAATGGGGGCTGCGGAGTCGATGGCCGCGCCGCTTTCGCCGCCCTTGAGCAGGCTTTCGCGCGAGGTTAGCACTAAACCGCCTTTGGTCTTTTCCCCGCCGTGACACTTGATGCAGTGCGCCTTCAAAAGGGGGTGCACCTGTTCCTTGAAAAACTGGTTCGCTTCCGGAGTGCCGTGCGCTGCGAAGACGGAACCGGAGCAGAGCATGGCAAGCCCGGAGCACAAACCGAAGAAATGCATTCTAGCCTGGGTTTTCATAGGCGGGGGTAAGGCGGGATTAGTTTGGAAAGTAGCCGAGTTTGCTGGAAATCAGGCGGGCTGCGTCCCGCAGCAGGAGGCCCACCGCGGCAAAGCTCGAAGCGGGTAGTCTGGAAGATGGGCCTGTGATCCAGATTCCCCCCACAGGAGCGCCTTGCCGGTCGAGGATCACGCTTCCAACACAGTGTGCGCCCTCCCGTTCCTCTCCTTCATCCACGCCGAAGCCACAGGCCCGAGTGCGCTGGAGTTCGGCCTCGAATGCCGATCGTTTCGTGATGGTCCGCGCGTTGAAGCGCGTAAAGGACATCCGATCCATCAGTGCGCGCGCCTCCGGCGGCGGCAGTGCTGCGAGCATCGCCTTTCCAGGGGCGGCCGTGTGCAGCTCGAAACGGACGCCCACGTCGACGCAAAAACGGAAAGCATGACGTCCTGGAACCTGCTCAAGGACAATTCCTTCCGCACCAGATATCGTCCCGAGTAAAACCGTCTCCAAGGTCTGGTCGCGCAGGCTGCGCATCGTCTCCAGCGCCGACTCCGTGAGGCTCCGTTCTCCCGCGGCCGGAGCGCAACTGAGACGCAATAATTTTTGTGTGAGCTGGAATCTTTTCGTGGTCTCGTTGCGCTCCAGATAGCCGCGCTCTTCCAGCGTGCGGCTGATCCGGAAGACACTGTTTGTCGGGATCTCCAGTGTCGCAGCAAGCTCGCTGAGCGTCAGACCGGACGGGGCTGCACTCAATGTCTCCAAAATACTCAGGGCACGGTCCAGATTGGGAACGCTGTATTTGGAAGGCGCCTGGCGCTCAGGAAGGAGCGGGGAGAGGCGGCGGCGATTAGTTGTCATATAAAAACGAGTCTACATAACAAAAGAGCGCAGATCCCATTCCTTTCTTAGGAAAAACTTCCCGCGCCCATCCCAAGCCGGTTGCGAGCCGAATAAGATTAATCTAAAAAAATTGCACGAAAACTGGTTGCGTCATACAGCCTGCTTCGGGCAAATGCCCTGACCAAAGCGTGAGAGACCGCCGGCTTTCAGACGCCCCCTACAAACGTCTCACAAATAAAGCCCTAGGCGGTGCAGATATGCTGGACGGGTAGGTCGTGTGCTTCCAGTGGGAGAGTTTCCAAAACCTGAAACTCAAAGCAAACTCCAGCAGTCACCGTGCGCGGTCCAAGCGAGGCGAGTACACGGTCGTAATAGCCGCCGCCCCGGCCCAAACGTGCGCCTTCAAACGTGAAGGCCAGCCCCGGCACCAGCAGCAGATCAATATCCTCCAGCGCCACCAGTCCGCCCTCACAAGGTTCGCGCAGCGGCGCGGATCCACGAGAGTGGGTGGGTTTTAAAACCTCCACGTCCGAGACTTCATGCCACACGAGTGACTCCCCAAGGATCCGGGGGAACACGTAACACCTGTTTTTATCCTTCATCAATCCGAGCAAGTCGGGTTCATCGGGCAGCGGGCAAAACAACCCCACCGTGCGGGCGGTGTTCCAAAAAGGACGCTGCCGAATCTGGTTGCAAACGGCCGCCGAGCGCTCCGGAAAATTTGCAACACCGGCTTTCAAAATGGAGCGCATCTGGTTGCGCAGGTTTTGTTTAGAAACTTTCATCCAGAGACACTTGTGTGAATTCAAGCCTTGCAGGCATTCAGGGCGCACCGAAGGACGGTGCTGCGTGAGACGCTCACTCTGTGCGGCGTTTCCAAGGGGGGATGGCGGCGCAGCAGCGCGAGGGTCTCCATCCCCAAAAGGCGGGGAAGGGCGACACTGAAGCGCAGACGGCGACCCCTGATTCCCGAGACATAGGCTTCGCCGGCTCCAAGCCATACCCCAGCCTGCGCCAGCCAGCGTTCGAAGACGGGCCGCGCCTTCGTCGGGCTTGCCAGCAAATCCTGCGCCGACAAGCCGGCCTCCTCCAATTCCTCCAAGGGAAGATAACAGCGACCCATCCTGAGATCCTCCGGCAGATCCCGGAGGATATTGACGAGTTGCAGTCCCTGGCCGAGGTGGCGCCCAAGTTCAAGCAACTCTGGCAAGGGGATGCGCGAAAACCCGGGCATTTGCAGGGCGCAAATCCGCGTCCAGAACTCGCCCACACAGCCGGCGACCGCATAGGTGTATGCGGTTGTATCACTCGCCCGCAAAAGTGCTTGAGGAGCTGATGCCGAGGCGTATCCAAAGCGAAGGAGATCCCCGCGCTGACCGGCGATGATGGTCTGCAGCACTAAAAAAACTTCGTCCTTTACGGGAATTGTTAACCCGGAAAAACACGCGACTAGGGCATCGGCCTTCTGGAGCAACCTCGCCTCGTCCGGATTGGAGCAGCCCATTTGCGTGAACATCACTCCGAGTTCGGAGTGCCTTTGCTCATTCTCGCGAGCGCCCGCGAGCGCCCGAATGAATGCTTCAAGCGCCTCGAGTCTTGCTGCCAGAGGGGCTTCGGAGGCATCTGCGATTGTATCGCTTGTACGGGCCAGCAGATAGGCAAGCCCGAGGGGCTCCCTCAAGCCCTTGGGCAAAAATCTAAGGGATAAATAAAAAGACCGGGAGACGGCCTTCAGAAGGGGCCCGAACTCGGGCGGTGGAAGCGACCCGAACCCCAGCGGCGAAAGGGGCGCAGGCGCCACGCCCTGCGCTAAACCGTAGTTCACAGCCCGAGATCCTGAAGAAGATCCCTGTCCATACGCCCCGTCACAGGCAGGCCGCGGTCTACCTGGTAAGCGCGTATCGCCGCTCGTGTTCCAGCACCAGACAAACCGTCGATCGAACCCTTGTAGTACCCGAGGCGCCGGAGATTTTCCTGCACCTGAAGAACTCTGGTGTCCACCGCTGGAGCGCTGCGCGGCGGCTGGGCGTATTCGTAGCGGGGCGCTTGCACTTGAGATCCGTAATAAACGGGTGGCGCCGAATAATAGACCGGCGGCTGCGTGTAGACCACCGGAGGCGGAGATACGTATATTGGGCCGCCGTAGCCGGAATAATAAGGGTAGTGCTCGCGGTAGCGGGGATAATAAGGGGAAGGGCCGCTGTAGATGGAAACGCCGATACTCGAGCTTGGGCGCGCGTGGTACCTCGAACCTTGCCAGCCGCTTGCGCCGGTTGCAGAGGACGCTCTTTCGAAACTTACGGCTCCGCCCGAAAAACTCCGTACGCCATAATCCGATGGAGACGCCTGCGAAGGGGCGCTCAGAGACAACAGCGCGCTAGTTGCTAACACAGCCGTGCAAAACGGGGAGAACACAGTGTGCGCGGGAAACTGCCTGAGAGATGATTTCATTTCCATTCTAGAGGGTTAAACTGCGACAACTCTGAATTAACTCAACAAGAGGATTTAAGCTACCTTAAAGGCGGCTGGAGGAGTTGGCAGCCACTTCCCCTTAAAAGCCTTCCCACCCAGGCCGCCACGCCGCGGCCCATCTCAGGCAGGAGCCAGACGGGAGCCTTCGGTAAACTGCACCCCAGACGCTGGATTGCCACGCGAATTTCACGCGCCGCCTGCCCCGCCGATTGACCTGCGCGCAGAGTGGGCATGCCATCGGAGCAAAGACACACGGTATCGTAACGGGTGGGGCGCCCTGCGGAGACGGCGCGATGGAGTTTTCCGATGGCGCCCGCGATCGGACTGGCGCCTGCCGCGGAAGGGAGGCTGGCGAGACGCGCCAGAGCCCCTTGCGGCGCAACATTGCGGAACATCCACTCGATCTTGTTGTTGTGTATAAGCAGCAGGGACACCTTTGTTGCCAGAGGCAAAAGCCCCGCCACAAACTCCCGAGCCTGTTCGAGAAAAGCGGCCGAGCCGGTGGACCGGCTGGCATCCACGAGCGCCCACAACCGCCTCAGGGGCTTCGCGCTGGAACGCATCCACGTCCAGCCAGCTCCACCAGGCGTCCAGCCACGTTTGAGGGAAGCCACAACCGATGCCTGCCATAGGACGGGGCCGCCTTCGAGTCTGCTCGTGGCGAGGCGGGAGGTGGCCGCCATCGGAGCGGTCAGATGGCGGTTAGGAAAAAGGGGCTGCGGCAGAGACAGAATACGCGGTTTTTGCATAGGGAGCAGAGGGATGGGGACGGGTTGGGCGTCTTTTGGGGTCAGAGGCTGAGGGCGTTGAGGGGAAGCGGTGGAATAAGAGCCCGGATTGGCTTTCTCAGAGGGCGGCCGCTCTTGAGTCGGCCTTTGGGCAGGTGGCTGCGGTTCTTGGGATGGCGAGCAACGGTGGCCGAGGCAGAGCAGCCACGCTTCCTCGACATCCTCGGCAGAAGCGGCTGCCGCACCTCTGAAAGCGGCCGCCGCCCGGGCTGTGCGCAGGACGGCGAGTTCGGCGCGCATGCCTTCAAGGCCGGCTTGGTGGGCGCGTTGGGCCAGTTCAAGCCTCAGCGCATCGGGCACCTGCACGCCTAACAGACGCGTTCGAGCCTCCAGCAAACGAGCGTTGAGAAGTTCGGTAGAGGGCGCCCATTCTTTTTCGAAGGCCACCGGATCGTCGTCAAAGGCCAGGCGACGCCTTCCGATTTCGACCCGTTCCAAAGCGGAAAACGAGTCCTCGATACGAACGCCGTGCGCGAAACGATCTGAAAGCTGAGGGCGCAAATCCCCCTCCTCGGGGTTCATTGTTCCAATTAAAATATAGCGTGAATGAAGCACTTGGGAGAGGCCGTCTCGTTCTTGGCGGTGCATTCCCGAGGCTGCAGAATCCAGCAAAAGGTCGGAAAGTGCGTCGGGGAGCAGGTTGATTTCGTCGACGTAAAGAACGCCACCATCGGCTTTTTCAAGAAGGCCCGCTTGGGCGGTCCACGCGCCGGTGCGCACAAGAGATTCACCGTGCACTGCGCCCAAAAGGCGGTCCTCGCTCACGCCCAGCGGGACGTCCACGAAGGGTGCCTGCACGCCGTCCGGCTTTGGCAACAGCGCCGCAAAACCCCTCACGAGGGTGCTTTTGGCACACCCGCGCTGGCCCAGGAGCAACGTTCCACCGATGCGCGGGTCGACGGCATGCAGCAGGAGGGAACGCTTGGCGCGCTCCATGCCCACAACAGCCGCGAAGGGGTAAAAAAACATAGGGGTGGAAAACGAGATTGTGCTTGAGAAGGGGCGCGCAATGCAACGCTGCAGCGGAGGGTCCGCCCTGTACTGCGGCCAATGGGGAGAGAAGAGTCGCATCGGTGCGGACGGAGAGCCAGTCTCGCTAGGATAGATTCCCTGGGCGTGATCGAAGGTTAGAAGGTTTCTTGCTGAATCTAACATCCGGGGTGCACTTGATTTATTTAAGAAGGAAGCCTTATGGTCAGACACTTATTTTTTCTTGGCGCCACCCTGTTATCCCTCTGCGGCACGTCCCTAGGCGCGAGCGAGGCGGCAGAACCGCCGAAGCGTTGGACGCTGGCGGACTTTGGCGGAGTGTTGTCCGTGGGTTTGGAAGGGCATCGAAGCTTTGCCTCCGGCCAGCAGCATTTCCGCCGCCAGTGTGCCGGTTGCCACAAGCTTGGCGTGTTGGGTGGCGGCAGGGCCCGGGATCTTAGCCGGCGAGCGCTGACGTACACGCCGGAGGAATTGCTCGCCCACATCCTCTCGCCTGAGGCGCATCCCGCCAAACCGAACGGTTTGGTGGATTCGCTGTCTCAGGAGGGCGTGCTTGATCTGCTCGCTTTTATTCTTTCGGGCGCAGATTCTAAGAGTCCGCTTTTTTTTCACCCCTGATCATGCGCCGCCAAACTCTTTTGCCGATTCTTTCCCTGCTGCTGTGCCGGGCCGCCTTTGCTGCACCTGAACCCGCGCGTCAGCCCGCTTCGGAGAGCACTCTAATGACCCTTGAACACGCGTACGACATCGCCGCGGCCTCCGATCAGGCGCTAAAGATCGCATTTCTCCAGGTGCGCCAGGCTGAACTTCTGCCCTTGAGCGCACTCACCAAAATCACGCCCCGGCTCAATGGGTCGGTGGGGTACGAGCGCACTTCGACCACGCTTAAAAATCCAAGCCGGCAGGGGCAGCATAGCGGCGTCGCATCCAGCGACCTTGGCCTGCAGCTCCCGCTTTTGGACCTCACCGTTTTCCCTGCTCGCCGCCGCGGCAGACTGGCGGTGGAGGCGAGCCGCCTGGGCCGGCAATTCACCATTCGTGAAACTCTTTTTGGCGTCGCCAACGCGTATTTCGAAGCCCTCAAGGGAGAGCGGGTGGTGGCGGTAAACGTGCAATCGTTGGACCTCGCAAAGGAACAGGAAACTCTCGCGCAAAAACGCGCGGACGTCGGCGAAGTCACACGCTCCGACGTGCTGCGTGCGCAGGTCAGCGTGGAAATCGCACGCCGTGCCCTCATCACCTCTGAGAATGACCTGGAGTTCCAGCGTAACACGCTTCGCAATATTTTGAACCTCGCTCCCGATACCAAAATTCGGCTTTCAGAACCGCTCCCCTATCGGCGCGAGGTACCCGAATTCGGATCGCTCCTGGCGAAAGCGTATGAGCACCGGGAAGACTTGCATGAGCGCGGTCTAGTGGTTCAGGAAGCGGAAGCGCGCCGGCAGGAAATTCGGGCGCAGATGGCGCCCCGGATCGTCGCGCAGGGAGGCCCCTCCATCACCAATTCTTCCGGAAACACTCAAGGGGGGCGGTACGAGTGGCAAGCCGGTGTTGCGGTTCAATTTCCCCTTTTTGCAGGAGGGCAGCGCGAGCTGGACATCGTGGGAGCCGGGTACGACATCGAACAGGCCGGTCTTGAAAAAGAGCGGCTTACAAAAAGGATCGAATCCGAAGTGAAGCTGGCGTGGTTGAAGGTGCAAACTCTCGAAGGCTCCCTACGCGCGGTGCGCACCCAGGTGCAAGCCGCAGAACAGGGCTACAAAGACCTTCAAAACCAGTACAGTGCCGGCACCGCGAAAAGCGTCGACGTGTTGAGCGCCCTCAAGGATTTGAGCACCGCGCGTTCCGATCTCGCCACCCTCTCGCTGGACTATCAGGTCGCCCTGCGCGCGCTGGAACAGGTGAGCGGGACGTTTCAGGACCTCCGGGTGCGCCAGATCACCGGGCAGAAATAGGAGTCTCACGGGTTCATGAAAAAGCTTCTGTTTGTTTTGGTGCTGCTCGGCGCAAGCGGGGGAGGGTGGTGGTATTTTAAAAACCAGAAGCCGGCCGCCCCAGATTACCTTACTGAAGCGGTGCAGAAAGGGGACATCACGCAGATCGTCACGGCCACGGGTACGCTTAAGCCGGTGATCAACGTAACGGTGGGCTGCCAGATTTCGGGTACCATCGAGGAGCTTCTCGCCGATTTCAACTCCAAGGTCAAAGAGGGCGACGTGATCGCAAAACTCGATCCGGCAACTTACAACGCCATCGTAAAGCAGGCTGAGGGTGAGCTGGCTAACGCAAAGGCGACCCTTGAACTCGCGGAGACGACGGCCAAAAGAAAAGAGGAGCTCGTTAAACAAAACGCCGCAACCAAAGCAGAGCTCGATACCGCTATTGCGGGCCTCCACCAGGCGCAGGCGGGCGTGATCATTCGGGAAGGCGCCCTGCAAAAGGCGCAGGTGGATTTGAGCCGCTGCACGATTTACTCCCCCATCGACGGCACCGTGATTTCCCGCAGCGTGGACGTCGGGCAAACCGTCGCCGCATCCCTCAGCGCGCCCAACCTTTTCACCATCGCCAACGACATGACCAGCATGCAGATCGAGGCCTCGGTCTCCGAAGCTGACATCGGCACGGTCGCCGAAGGGCAGAACGTAGAGTTTACCGTCGACGCTTTCCCCTATTCGCCCTTCAGCGGAGTGGTGGAGCAAATCCGCAATGCGCCGGTGACCGTTCAAAGCGTGGTGACGTATTCAGTGCTGGTGCGGGTTAAAAACCCCGAACTCAAGCTCAAGCCCGGGATGACCGCGAACGTTTCCATCACAGTGGCCCAGCACAAAGACATTCTCCGCGTGCCCAACGCGGCCCTTCGTTTCAAGCTCCCGGACGCCGTAGTTTCGGGTGCAGCGCCCGGCGAACGTCCGAGGGCCGGGGGCAAATCAAAGGGCGCCAAGCCGGAGCGCAAAATCCATTTACTCAAACCGGGAAGTTCCAAACCCGAGGCCGCTCCGGTCAAACTTGGCATCTCGGACAACGTTTTCACCGAAGTGATCAGCGGTCTTGCCGCAGGCGATGTGATCGTGACCGGCGTCAAGAACCCAGCTCCTTCGGCGGTCGTCAAACCCGGCGCGAACCCGCTGGGTGCGCCCTCCATGCGGACGCGTTAGTCGGCCGCACGTACCGGACCATGGCACCCGTCATCCAACTTGACCACGTCTGGAAAACCTACCGCACGGCAGATGTCGAACTCCATGCCGTCCGCGATGTTTCGCTGCGGATTGAACGGGGTGAATTTGTGGCGATCATGGGCTCGAGCGGTTCAGGAAAGTCGACAATGATGAACATTCTGGGCTGTCTGGACCGCCCCTCGCAAGGGCACTATTTTCTGGATGGCCAGGATGTATCGACCCTCGACAGGGATGGTTTGGCGGACATCCGGAACCAGAAAATCGGCTTTGTGTTTCAAGGGTTCAACCTTCTGACGCGGACGTCGGCGGCTGAAAACGTGGAACTGCCGATGATGTACGCGCGCCAGTCACTCGGGACCAAAGAAATGCGCCGCCGCGCTCTGGAAGCCCTCGAAATGGTGGGCCTTTCGCAACGGGCTGACCATCACCCCAACCAGCTCTCCGGGGGCCAGCAACAGCGGGTGGCCATCGCCCGGGCGCTGGTCAACAAACCCGCACTGCTGCTGGCAGACGAGCCAACGGGCAATCTGGACACGAAAACCTCGGTGGAAATCATGGAGGTCTTTCAAACATTGAACGATCAAGGGATCACCATCGTCATGGTCACGCATGAGCACGACATTTCCCAATACAACAAGCGATGCCTGGTCATGCGCGACGGGATCGTCCGCAGCGACGCCCCCGTTGAAGGCCGCTTGATGGCGAGCGAGCAGCGGAAGGCGCTCGCGAGCGGAGGCGTTTTATGACCCCCCTGGCAACCTTCAACCTTGCCCTCCGTGCGCTCCAGCGCAACAAGATGCGCTCCACGCTGACGATGCTGGGCATCGTGATCGGAGTAGGTGCCGTAGTTGCAATGGTGGGCATCGGCAACGGCGCCAAATCGCAGGTGGAGGCGCAGATCGCCACTCTGGGGCAAAATGTGATCCTGATTTTCCCAGGCAGTTTCGCCACAAGCGGCGTCCAGTCGGGATCCGGAGGTGCGGGCACTTTGAAACTGGAGGACGCCAAGGCGATCGAAGAGGAGGTGCCAGACGTCTTGGCGGTGAGTCCGGGCACGCGCATTTCTTCGCAATTGGGCTACGGCAACCAGAACTGGGCGACTTCGGTGAGCGGCGAATCACCGGAGTATTTTGAAATTCGTCAGTGGGAGATTGTTGCGGGGGCAGGGTTTACCGAGCAGGACGTGCGTTCGGCGGCGAAGGTGGCTGTGATCGGGGCGACTGTGGAGCGGCAGCTTTTTGGCGAGGAGGACGCCGTTGGCCAAATCATGCGGGTGCGCAACGTCCCCTTTCAGGTGATCGGAATCCTCAAGGCCAAAGGGACTTCCGTGATGGGATCGGACCAGGACGACGTCGTGATCGTCCCCTATACGACGGTGATGAAACGCCTGAGCGGCACCACCAATCTGCGAATGATTTCCGTGCAGTGCGCCAGCGAGGACCGCACGGCCGCGGTGGTGCAAAACATCACGGACCTGATGCGCCAGCGACACCGCCTGGGGCCGGACCGGGAAAACGATTTTATGGTGCGTAGCCAGCAGGAAATTGCGGAAATGGCGACGGCCACTTCGCGGGTTTTGCGTCTGCTTTTGGGGGCGATTGCGAGCGTCTCTCTGATTGTGGGCGGGATCGGAATCATGAACATCATGCTTGTGAGCGTGACGGAGCGGACTCGTGAGATCGGCATCCGCATCGCCCTGGGGGCCCATGGGGCGGACATTTTGAGCCAGTTTCTGATCGAGGCTGTCACCCTCAGTTCGCTCGGCGGGGTTCTTGGAATCCTCATCGGGCTTGGGACGTCCACGCTACTTTCCCGCTTCGCGGGGTGGCCGACACTTACCTCCGTGGACGCCATTGTCGTCGCCTTTCTCTTCAGCGCTGCAGTGGGTGTTTTCTTTGGGCTTTACCCCGCGAAAAAAGCAGCTGCCCTAGATCCCATCGACGCGCTTAGGTACGAGTAGCCTCCCCCCCTCAAGCCCCGCGCCCGCGAGGCAATGAACTGGCTCGCAGGTTTAGTTTCCCGCCCGCTGCCGTCGCGATGAGGGAAGCCTCTGGGAATCCTGTCGCTGCGTTTGAGGCTGCGAAAGCACCGTGCGTTCCTCCGCCGAAAGGCCGGGCGTGGACGAAACCCATTCGGCGGCGGCGGCAGGGTTAGTGCGTTGCCAGATACCGACGGTTTGCGAAAGCGTGGTGGCGCGCTGTTCGCCAGCGGGAAGTGTGGAGGCCCACATCGTCGCACCCTCTGGATCGCGCGGTGCAGTGCGGGTGGCGAAGGAAGCGACTGCCGCGTCGCGCGAGGAACCTTTTGGAAGAGTGTCCAGCCAAGTCGCAGCGGCCACGACATCGCGGTTGGCCCATTCCCTGGCGAGGCCCCCGTAGACAGAGTCCTTGCTCTGGCCCGCGGGCAAAGAGTCGGCCCATGCCAAGGCCTGTTCCGGGCTCTGGCGCATGAGTGCCGCCGCTATGCTGGCGCCTGCTGAAGAAACCGAGTTTGGCGGCAAGGCGGCGACTATTTTTTGGGCTTCCTCCACATTGGTGGAGGCAACCTGGGCAACCACCGAGTCAATTCCCGCCTTGCGGCTGGGACCCTCCGGGAGGCGTTTCGCGGCGGCTAGTGCCTCGGCGGGATCCTTGGCACCGAGGGTGGCGAGGGCCCTGGAAATCAGCTGGTTTTGATCCTTGCCTTCCGGAAGTTGGTTGGCGAAATCCAGAGCCCTTTGAGGGTCTGTTTTGGCGACGCGCTCCAAAATGAGCGTTCGAGACTGGTTCTTGAAATCGCCTTCCTCCAGGGAGGAATACCAACGCAACGCACTGGCAGGGTTTGACTTTGCCCAGGCTGTGAAAAAAGCGTCCCCGAGCGGCTTCGCGGTGCCCTCCGTCCACGCCTGGACGGCTGCCAATGGGTCGATTTCGGCCCAGCGCCTTTCCAATGCCCGCACGGCGATGGGATTTTCCTCGGCCCTGGCCCGCTCCAACGCCGCGGCGATATCCCCCTTGCCCAGTTCGCTTGCCGCCTCGTAGATCGCCAGAAAACGACGCAGGTCGCTTTTCTCGGCGTACGCCGCTGTGATCGCGTCCATTGTTTGCAGTGCCGTGCGCTTTACCGCCAGGGGCGACATGCCGCCTCCCAAAAACCGGGCGAGTTCGGCCTCCACCGCCCCGTCGGGGTTGTCATCCGCAGGCGCCCCTCCCACAAGCAACGGCTGCGGCGCGTTTGCGGAATTAGGACGAGGCACGCCGGGGGTCGGGCCCGCAGACGTGTTCTTGACGGTCCGCCCGACAAAGATGCCGAGGACGACGGCGGCGAGGGGCATCCACTGCCGGCGAAAAAATTGGAGGAGAGACGTTAGATTCACGGAGAAAGCAGTTTTCTATACGATAAAACCGGTTTGGGAGAAGTCACGCAGTTGTTCCCTCTCCCCTCCGACGAGTTTCTGTGGTGGGATGGAACAGATGAAGGCGATTAGCGATGCGTTGCTGTACGGAATTTTGGACCTTGGATATGTCGACCCTGAACGGCTCGAACAGGTGACCGAGCGTCTCCTGGTGGGTGGAGTGGACGTTATACAGCTCCGAGCCAAGGGTTTCGATGAGGAAGATATCGAGGGCTTTGCCCGGCGTGTGATTGCGTTGTGCGAAGAAGCCGGGGTGCCGTTGATTCTGAACGACCACCCAGAGTTGGTTCCCTCTATGGGCGCGCACGGCGCGCATGTGGGTCAGGATGATTTTACGGTGGCCGATGCGCGCTGGCGTGCTGGGCGTGCCCTCGCCGGGGAGGTGCCGCTTCCCCTCATCGGAAAATCCACCCACTCCCTGGCCCAGGCCCTGGAGGCGGTTGAACAGGGCGCCGACTACATCGGGTTTGGGCCGCTTTTTGCAACGCCCACCAAGCCGGGAAGGCCTGCCATCGGTTTGGAGGAGATCGCGGAGGTCCATCGGTTGGTCAATCTACCCGTGTTTTGCATCGGGGGTATTAAGCGGGAAAATTTGGAACTGGTCCTCAACGCAGGCGCTCGGAGGGTCGTCGTGGTCTCCGGCATTCTTCAGGCGGCCGATATTGCAGGGTACTGCCGTGATGTGAAGACTGAGTTGCTCGCCAGGCAGCGCGCGTGACGGCGTCGGGTGGGCTGCGAATACGCGGCCTTGGACGCCCGCAGATTGGCCTCAACCCGCAACGCAGGCCTCTGGCCTCCGCCCTATCTCCCGGCCAAGGTGCCCACGTACTCCCATGCGGCGAGGTTGACTCGCCAAAAGCCAGCACCCTGTGGCACGCAGTCCTGAATCTGGAATACGTGCTCCCGGCCCCGCCAGTCACTTCCAAAGGGAGTGCCCGAAAGGCCCTCTTTTTTCGCAAGCCGGACGATGCGTGGCAGGTGCCAGGCCGAGCTGATCAAGGCGGCTTTTTCCCAAGCCTGTTCCTCTCTTAACCGTTTGAATGCCTTGACCTCATCGCGTGTGACCCAGCACGGTTCCGGCACCAGAAGAATGGCATCGGCCGGAATCCCCAGGGAGAGCCAGATCTGACGGGTTTCCTCGGCCAAGTTGCGCGGCCCCGTGGGACTGTCGGACGATACCCCGCTCGCCACCAGTCTCTTCGCCAGCCCCGCGTGGTAGAGCCGGGCGGCTGCGATGACCCGGTCTCCGCTGCACGCGAGTTCCGGACGGCCAAAAGGGTCGAGCTCCGTGGAACCGCCGAACACAAACGCCGCGTCAAAGGGCGTCGCGGGGAGTTGATGGGAACCCGGCACCCGCGCCTCCAAATTTCGCATCAGCGCGTGCCCGATATGAATATTGCCCGCCAGCGTGTATCCAAGGACAACGAGGGTCAAAAACGCCGCCCGGCGGGGGCCATTCCGGCGCCAACTCGAGACGGCCGCGGCGATAAGGCCCAGCCAGATGAGGCCTGCGGGCATGACTAAAAATCCGATGGTTTTCTGCAGGGTGAGGAGAGTCGTCATGGCGGTGAAAAATCGCTGAGGGATGGACCCCCGTTTCAGAATGGGGTTTCAATGGGGCCGAAATTTGCGGAAATTGAAAGAACATCGGTTGGAAGATGCAGAAGAAGGTGGTCCTAGCCTGATTCCTGCTTCGGTATGAGAGGTCCTGTAGTGGGCGCAATTGGCACGACCTCCATTGGTTTGCCTCTGAGCCTCCCTCCCGAACCGTTTTTACCCTCTGACAACCGCCTTTAAACCGACCATGAGATCGACCCTAAGATCCCTCCGCGTGCCTCTGTTGCTTTTGCTGCTGAGCGCGTCGGCTTTTGCCGCGCTTCCCAGCAAGGGGAAGGGCAAAACCAAGGCACCAAAACCGACCGCATCCTCGATGGTAGATTCCGAAGGGAACCTGCCCTCGCCCATCAAGCCGCTCAAACCCGTGGCGCCGGAAGAAATGGCTTTCCGTTTTTTCAACGAGGCCCTTGCGCCCTACGGTAAATGGCTCGAGCTAGGGGAATATGGGCGCTGCTGGCGGCCCTCGGACATGGGAGACCGCTGGGTGCCCTACACAGACGGGTCCTGGGCGTATTCGCGTTACGGCTGGACGTGGGTGAGCAACGAAGATTTCGGCGGGATTGTGTACCACTACGGCCGCTGGGTGCGCACGCTTGAGGCGGGCTGGTGCTGGGTGCCCGACCTGGAATGGGCCGCTGCATGGGTCAGCTGGCGTTATGGGCAGGACGCGGTGGGCTGGGCGCCGCTTCCCCCGAAAATGGACTGGAACCCTGCCGTCGGGGTGGGCACGTGGGTGGATCAAATCCACAACATCGGGCCGGACAACTACGCGTTCAGTGCGATCAGCGATCTGGATGAGATCAACATGCAAGAGTCCATCTTCCACCGCTCTGAAAACGCGGGCTGCTTGATGCACACCATCAACGTCACCAACATCTCCGCCTTCGGGAAATCAATTTTCTGCGGCGGTCCCTCCTACAACTGGGTGGCCTCGCGCGTGAAAAGCTTCGTTCCCGTGGTGCAAATCATCAAGGAACGCAGCCTCATCAAATTTCGGGAGAGCCTCAACGAAGCCAAGGACGCGCCGCTCTCCTTCCGCTCGGTGATCAAAGGGGACAAACTCACCCTCGTGGCCCCGGAATGGGGACATTTGGTCGATCCCCGCAAGGCGGACGCGCTGGGATTCACTGGGGAATTGGACGAAAAGCTCACCAAGGTGCAGTGGGTGGAAGGCAACCCGGAAGCTCCGGTCATCAAGCCGGAAGAAGCCGCTCCAATCCCCGAAGTCCCCATCTTAACGGGGTGGGAATTGGTGGCGCCGGCGGAAAAGGCGGAGCTCAAAATCAAGGTGGCCAGAGAAGTGGCGGGGCTTTCCCCCCTGACGCATCCGGCCGAACCGTTCAATCCCGAGCGCGACATTCCCCGCGGCCGGTAAACCCTCGGCCCGTTTACTCGCGCCCCTGTCCATGCTCCCAGCGGCGTTGCTTGCGGCAGTGAACGCATTGCCCGTTCTCAAGAGCCTTCGCGCCACCCACCGCGCGCCCGATGAGGCACTCAAATGCGAGGTTGAGGCGCTTGCCCATGATGCTTTCAACCCGGCAAAACCGGCCAAAGACCAGTCTGCCCTCGCCCTGTTCAGGGGCGGCCTCTGGTTCGCCGTGGATGAGTTGGACGCAGCCCACTCGATTTTTCAGGATGACCACAGCCCCGAAGGCTCCTACTGGCACGGTATGCTGCACCGGCGCGAGGGTGATTTTCCAAACGCCAAGTACTGGCTCCAAAGGGCGGGCCGAATCCCCGCGCTGAAGGCCGTTCCCGAATTCGACCCAGTCCGCTTTGTGAGCCTTTGCGAGAAAGCCTCCCGGCTCTCCCCAAAGGAGGATTCCGTAGAACTACTGGAGATGCAGCGCATGGAATGGGAACTCCTGCTGGCGGCGGCCCACGCAAGAGCCGTCCAGTCATAACTGGGGGCGACGGTTTACTTGGGCGGAGCGACGGTTGCCCTTGTGGCGCCCGTGGAAATGCCGCCGTCCACCAGAAGCGTCTGTCCCGTCACATAGCGGCTTCCCTCGGACGCGAGAAACACCACGGGGGCGTCCAAGTCGCCCGGTTGCCCGGGCCGCTTGAGGGGGATGCGGTCGCAAAGATACTCCACCCACTCCGCGTTTTCGTAGAGGACCTTGTTTTGATCGGTGCGAAACCAGCCGGGAGCCAAGCAGTTGACTGTGACGCCGTATTTGCCCCAGTCGTCGGCAAGACTCATGGTGAGCTGCTTGACGCCGCCCCGGCTCGCCCCATAGGGAGCCAGCCCGGCGTAACCCGCCACGCAGGTGACCGACCCCACGTTGATGATGCGCCCGTATCCCTGGCGGATCATGCCGGGGGCGGCCGCTTGGGAGGTGAAGAAAGTCCCGCGCAAATTCGTATCCAAAATCAGGTTCCAATCGTCCCAGGTGACTTCGAGCGCGGGTTTCCGCACGTTGCAGCCCGCATTGTTCACAAGGATGTCGATTTTGCCAAAAGCCTGCTCGACCTCGGCCACCGCTTTTTGGATGGACGCATGATCGCGCACGTCCAGAGCCGTGGCGAAGGTCCGCCGCCCGAGCGCCTCGATTTCCTTTTGAAAAGGCCGGAGCGCTTCGACGTTTCGGCTCGTCATCGCGATATCCGCGCCCGCGAGGGCCAGTGCGCGGGCGAAGTACTGGCCCAACCCACGACTCGTGCCCGTTACGAGGGCCACCCGACCGGTAAGATCAAATAATTGCATTGGAAAGGAAGGGGGTTAGGGATGCAGCACCACTTTCATCAAGCCAGCCTCGTGGTTGTAGAGGCGCTCAAACCACTGCGGCCCCTCATCAATCGGGACAAAAGCGCTCAGCATCGGTTCCACCTGAATCAGCCCCGCGGCAAGCAAGTCGATGCAAGCGGGGATTTCGCCCGCGGACGCGCAGGAGCCCTGTAGCCGGATCTGGCGGGTCACCACGGATTGCAGCGGCAATTCAATGCGGGGCGCAATGTTGCCCACCAGCGTCACCATTCCCCCTTTGCGGGTGCTTTCGATGGAGCTCTGCACGGTCACGGTGGTGCCCACACACTCAAAGGCGACGTCGGCACCGCGGCCGCCGGTGAGTTCACGCACAGCGGCGGGCACGTCGGTGTTTTTAGCCAGAATAGTCTCTGTCGCCCCCAGACCCCGGGCCGTGTTCAACCGGCCCTCGTCCACGTCCACGGCGATGATGCGGCGGCACCCAGCGAGTTTGGCGGCCTGAAGCGTGAGCAGGCCGATCATGCCGACGCCGACGACCACGGCCGTGTCGTTCAAGGCCACCGGCGTGATCGCCACCGCATGAACAGCGACGGAAATCGCCTCAATCATCGCCGCTTTCTGAAAGGATAGGCCATCGGGCAAAGGGTAAAGAATCCTGTCAGGCACGGTGACAAACTCGGCGAACGCCCCCGCACGCCGGTACTCGCCGCACGAAACCCCCAGCACCTGCCTAGCGTCGCAGAGGTTCACATCGCCCCGTTTGCAAAAAAAGCACTGCCCGCAGGAAACGGTGGAATCAAAAGTGACCCGCTGGCCAGCCTGAAAGCGCGTCACGCCGACACCCACGTCCGCCACAATACCGGCCGCCTCGTGCCCCATCACCAAGGGTGGGATACGCCGGCCCGTACTTCCATCGTACCCGTGGACGTCGCTCCCACATACGCCGCAAGCCTCCACCCGGATCAGCACCTCGCCCGGGCCCGGGTTTGGTTTGGGAAGGTCTTGGAGTTCCAGTTTACGATAATCGGTGAGAACGAGGGCTTTCATGAAATTTTCAATGGGGAAGGAACGGGTTTGGACTTCGGGGCTGTCTTTGAAGAGGCTATGAAAACATCTTTCTGCGGCGAAAACCAACGCAGATCGAGGGCGGAAAAACGTTTCTCCCCCGAAGCCCGTTTTTTTGGACCCCTGCCCCGTTTTTGAAAGTCGCGACTTTGCAACAGTCCCCATGCACTTCCCTGAGCCCCTTTCCTTCACTCCCATTTACCAGAAGCGCCCCTGGGGCGGCCGCACGTTCGAACACAAACTGGGCCGTAGCCTCCCCGCCGAAGAGTGTATCGGCGAGTCGTGGGAATTTGTGGACCGTCCGGATGCCCAGAGCCTGGTAAGCGCCGGCCCCCTTGAGGGGACCTCGTTACATTCCCTCTGGACCAACCACCGCGAAGCCGTTTTTGGCGCGCCCCTGCACGACTCAGACCGTTTTCCCCTGCTGGTCAAACTGTTGGACGCACGAGAGCACCTCTCCGTCCAGGTGCATCCCTCGGGAAAAGAAGAGGGGCCGCCGCTTGGCGAACCGAAAAATGAATGGTGGTACATTCTGGGCGCAGAACCCGCCGCCGCGGTTTTCGCCGGGTTCAACACACCCCTCTCGCAAGCGGCGTTTGAAGCCGCCCTTTCGGACGGATCCGTGGAAGCCCTTCTCCACACGATTCCGGTCAGAGCAGGCGACTCCATTTATGTGCCGGGTGGCCGCTGCCATGCCATTGGAGGCGGCTGCCTGATTGCGGAAGTCCAGCAAAACAGCGACACCACCTTCCGGGTCTTTGACTGGAACCGCAGAGACTCCGAAGGCCGCGCGCGCGCGCTCCACCGCGAGGAGTCCCTCGCGTGTATGAACTTCTCTGACGTGACCCCCAGCCTCGCGGATCCACTCCGGGGAACTCCTTTTTCCTGTGAATTTTTCGACCTTAAAGAAATTCAACTTCGTCAAAAAGCAGCCCAACCCCACGCCGGCGGCGCCATTTTTTGCGTCCTCTCAGGAAGCGTTTCCGTGGGTTCAAGGACCTTCTGTATGGGCGACTGGTTTCTCCTGCCACTTCAAGCCCGCCTTCTCGAGTTTGCCCCAGAAACTCCAGCCACGGTCCTTTTGCAGGTGCGTCTTCCCAGCGGCGCCTCAGAACCCGTTTAATTCCGGCCGATATTCCATCTCGCGACCGCACACGCTCTTGGAGCGCCTTGCCGCCGGCGGGATTCCAAAAAACGCACCGCTTGAACTCTCGGGATGCGATACATCCGGAGGAAAGCGACTGCGGGTCCGTTTTCCGGGTCAGACGGACTGTTACGGAGGAGAAATCCGCCCTTTTGGGGGGCCAATTCGCCCAACATTCCGTTTTCCCGGCGGCGCTGCGGCACATGAAAAATGACCGGCCTATTTCTGTCTTGGTGGTTTCGCAACCGAAAAAAATGCGCTCTACCCGTGGCCTGTTTCACTGGTTTTCTTGTTTGGCTCACGGGAGCGCGGCGCAAAGAGGCCTCGTTTGCCGGGGGCGGGACGCACGAATTTCTCAAACGTCCGGTAAGGGACCGGGAAGTGGTGGCCTCCACAGCAAAACAGCCGGAGGAGGAACCCTCCCACGATCGCGCGCCAAAAGAGGTCGCGGAAATCTTAAGGACGGACCCTCGCGGCTCCCAGAGGGAGGACCGCGCCCCGGTCTGGGCGTTTTTGCAGCGGCTTGAAGGGCTCATTCCAGGGAAGGAAGGGGAGTGGTTTCTCGGAGCCGACGAAGCCCTCAGTTGGCTGCGTGGGGCGGACCAGGCCGCCTCTGAGATCGAAAACGGTCTCATCGGTCTCGCCCTGGAGGAAAAACTCCCCTCGTCTTTGCGTGAGTATGCCCTGCAACACCTGGGCGTTTGGGCTGAAGAACACTCGCCCAGCTGCGTTGTCAAAGAAACGTTGAAAAACGTCTCCCTCGCCGAAGAAGCCTCCCCTCTCTCGGGTATCGCCCTTTCTGCACTCTTCCGCAGCAGTTTCGGCCCTCAGGAGACGGCGTGGATCCATCACCACGGGCTACACCTGGCCGCCTCTCGGCTGACGCATCCGCTCTCGCGCTCGATCGCTCTCCAAATTCTCGGTCAATCTCGAGCAGCGGGGGCAGAACCGATTGCGCGAGCCCTCTTCCAAGAGGCCACCAGCAGCGTTCGCGAAAAGATCGAGGCGCTTCAAGTTTTGCGTTGGGTGGGCACGCGGGAGACATTGGAGTGGCTGAGTTCGTTTTCTGAGGCATCCGAACTCCTCACGGCAACGGCCCAGCGCCAAACCCTGGAAACGCTTCGGGACCGGTGGAGGACCGCCGAGTGACGTTTGCGCCGATTTTGAAGGCGCTTATATTCTACAAATAACTTGTCTCCAGATATTTGCTTTGATTTCAGAGACGCATACCCGCCTTCAAAGCGCCAGTCTGGCCGCCTGACCGGAGAGCTGTTCTGCGACATTGTCGCGGTTCTGGCTTGCACAATTGGGAGAGCCCCACGAGTATGCGCGACTCTTTTCAAGAACGGATGGGTGCCGGAGTGGTCGAACGGGCTCGCCTGGAAAGCGTGTGTACCTCAAAAGGGTACCGAGGGTTCGAATCCCTCCCCATCCGCCACTTCCTAGGAATGAAGGGGTTAACGGCAGTTTTGATGCCGAAATCCGGGAAGTCATAATCAAAGTCATAAATCGGCACCGACGTTTTAGGTGTCCACCGACGTACAATTGACGGGTTTCGCCGGTACTGTGTCAGCGTTCCCAGCCAAGGCCGAGTTTCCCTGCTGCACCGAGCCCCGTCGCATATCTCTCGCTTTTCACGGCCTCAAATCCAAAGCATTCTGCTTGGGTATGCCCCTCAGATCCACCGTTACCGAAAACCAGCCTGAGTCCGGCGCCAAGCCCATTCTGGCGCTTCGTTTAAAATTAAAGCAATTCAAGGCGCGGTTGGTATTTACAAAAAAACACTCTGTTTCGCCCTTTCCAGATTTGCCCTGGAACAAAGAGGACATGAGGGATCTAAGCGCCCTTGTGCACGCTGTCTACATGGCAGACCACCAGCATGAAGGAACCACTGGAGGGAAGGAATTGCTCTGGGTCGACCGCCACTACAAAGGGATCGGCCTTCTCAAGACGGTCCGCGCCATGATAAGTGCGGTGCCCTCGCGGCCGGTCGCCGTGATTCAAAGGGAACTGGTTAAAATTGATCCCTCTTACAATCCAGCGCACCTCAGGATTACCCGTAGAGAAGCAGCAATCGCTCGACATAAAGCTCTGGAAATAAGCAACCGGCGCTATCGGGCGCTCGTTAAGTTGAGCGCTGCACTGGGAGAGCCCAAAAACCCCATCACCAGTGTACCGGTTGATGACTTCACAGAGGAACTTCGTGAACTTTGCCCAGACACCTTCCAGCAACTAAAGAAGGGCTTTGCATTGCATGAGGGCCAACGGTTTCAGAGGTTGATTTCACAGACACTTTTTCTTGAGTTGCAGCGGCAGGAATTGGTGTGGCGCCTATCCTACTGGGACCAGGTGGATGCCCTCGCTGGATGGATCGACGCGCTTCATGATGAGGAAGTCACCGCACTCCTCTCTGGTGTCGCGGTTTATGTACCCGAAACACCGGAGGAATACCTCTTAAGGCGCAACCGCAGGGCCACCAAGGAACGAGTCGCAGAGCACCGGACTAAGCGTACCAAGCGTTCGTTGTGCTCTGACTAGCGCTCTTAGGAGCCTCTGAAAACGGTCTGAGGAGCGACAACCCGCACGCGGAAGCGGGCCTTTGCGTGTCGTCCATGAAACTTGCGCAGTGAGGGCACGGAAAAAATTGAAATAAATTTCCGCCAAAAATCGTTACGGCTTACAGGGACGAGAATCCCGAACTCTGCATTTTTCGTTACATTGCTTATCCCCAGTTATTTACGACTCAAAGAATTCTGCAGGTAGCGGGTCATCATGGGTGATGAAAATAATCACAACCCATACCCCGCACAAAGGCAGTTCGCACACATCTCAAAGGTTTACACCCAATCAACCCGATTGGACTCGACTCCCTAAAGCTGGCCAAAGATGCCCATACTCAAACCTAAGCAGGTCAACGCTTAACAATCTTATCCTTCCTTGCAGGGCCAACAAAAATCGACCGCCGGTAAGAAGTGCGGTTGTTGGCCAAGAGGGTGCGGGGGCCGATATGAAAGTGGCGTGATCCTGCCGGTTTGAAAGTGCTGCCGAGAACGGACTCCGGCGCGGGGGGCTTCTTCTTTTTCTTCCCACCTTCCTCACAGATCGTCTACTTCTCCTCCT
>CANJZW010000050.1 GCA_947479475.1 Chthoniobacteraceae bacterium | reverse complement strand
GAGTTATCGCGGCCCCAGGCCGAAGTAGAGACGCCAGGCGGGCATCCATCGGAGTGCGGCGGCGGGAGAAAACGCCCGCCCCGTACTCCGGCGGCCCTCCACTTTCACACCGGCAGGACCCATCCGCTTTCACACCGGCCCTCGCACTCGTCTCCATCTGCAAAAACAACCTCTCAAAGGTTGCCAGAAATCAAACACTAGCGACGGTTCGGCTCATTCAAGCCGACGCCTCGACCTTTGAGCTCCCCCAAGGACCGATCACTGCCTTCTTTTTTAACCCATTCAAAGGACCGCCTCTCGAACAAGTGGCGTTAAATCTCACAAAAAATGCGGCCCGCACCGGCGCCGAAGTTTGGCTGATATACATCAACCCGTTACATTTAAATCTATTCATTGACCAGGGATTCAAGGTCGTCCACTCCCTCAGTCATCGCAAAATCCTGCTCGCAGTCGTCGCACAGATGCAGCCAAATGCGATCCCTGAGTAATTCCTATTCCCGAGCCGGCGTTTTCGTTCACTGGCCACTTTGGCGAGCCGCAGGATTATTTTGTCGGGTTCGGCTGGAAGCTTGGCCCTGGGGTCTCCCGGATGGCACCCGGAAGAAGATCGCCTCGACGCGCAAGGAAACGGCGGCTCTCCAAACGAGCCGGACAAAGGCTGCGGTGGGCCGTGACGTGGTGGAGTCGTTCATGCGCGCTCAGTCTTCCCAGCCGCAGATTTGTCTCAGCGATGAAGCGGTGTCAGCCGCCGAAGAAATGAGCAAGCTTGCCGCCGAGAGACAGGCAAGTCAGGGGGGGGCGTTTTGGAGTTTGTCCTGGCCCGGGAAGACCTCACGAGGGCCCGGTTAAGCCGTCTAAAAGCAGTGGTGGATTTCAACCGCGCCCCACAGAATTTGAAGCACGCGGTGGCCAAGATTTCCGAACAAAGGAAGTAAACATGAAGCGCCACGCTCGCGCTACGCGCGGAGTTCGGCCTTTCACGCGGCTGAGGTGAGACCGTCGCGCCTTGAGGCAGTCGGTAAAGCTGCCATCGCGGAACCGTCCCACTTTTTCATGCGATGATCTCCGGAATCGGTTTGCCGTGGTCGATCTCTAGTCTTTTGCGGCCGGGAATTTCCAGTTTGCGTGAGTCCAGTCCAAGCTGCTGAAGGATGGTGGCGTGCACGTCGGTAACGTAGTGCCGGTTTTCCACGGCGTGAAAGCCCAGTTCGTCAGTGGCACCATGGACCACGCCGCCCTTGATCCCGCCCCCAGCCATCCAGACGCTGAACCCGAAAATGTGGTGGTCTCTGCCATCCGCCCCCTGCGTGCCGGGGGTGCGCCCGAATTCGGTGGCAAACACCACCAAAGTTTCCTCAAGCATTCCGCGCCGCTCCAAGTCGGCGAGGAGTGCACCAATGGGTTGGTCAACTTGAAGCGCCAGTTTGGAGTGGTTGGCCTTGAGTCCGCCGTGGGCGTCCCAGGCGCCCGCACCGCCGCCCCCGTGCTGAATTTGAATGAACCGCACCCCCCGCTCCACCAACCGTCGCGCGGCGAGCATTTGGGAACCGAAGTCGCGGCAGTGCGGCTGGTCGATTCCGTAGAGCGCTTTGGTTTCGGCACTTTCCTTTGAGAAATCCAGCGCCTCAGGCATCGAACGCTGCATCCGGAAGGCCAACTCGTAGGAGGCGATGCGCGCCGACATCATTGGATCCGCCGGGTATTCCACTCCGCGCAGGGTGTTGAGTTCGCGCACCAGGTCGAGCCCAATCCCCTGGGCCGCTGGGGAAAATGGCCGCTCCGGTTTGCCGAAATCGAGAGGGTTTGAAGGATCGATACGCAGGGGAACCGCATCGTGTGCCGGCCCCAAATAATGGCCGTCCTTGTTGTTCCAATACTCCCGGGTACCGATGGAAATGAACTGGGGTAAATTGTCGTTGAGCGAACCCAGCCCGTAGTGCACCCAGGCTCCCAAGGTCGGAAAGGAGCCGTCCACCATGTGGCGGCCCGAGTGAAACTGGGTCTGCGCGCCGTGGTTGCTGTCGGTTGTGTACATCGAGCGGACGACGGCCAGCTTGTCCACGTTGCGAGCGATGTTTGGAAACCAGTCACTGACCTCAATCCCGCTTTGTCCGTGTTTTTGAAACCCGACCTGCAGTGGGAATATCTTGTTGCGCTGGTTGCCATTTCCATCGGGAACCACCAGCCGCTCCAAAGCGAGTTTCTTGGGATCCTGCACATCAGCGAAGGGCGTCTCGGAAATGCTTTTGCCTCCATATTTAGAAAGCATTGGCTTTGGATCAAAGCTTTCCATGTGGCTTACCCCCCCGTTCATAAAAAGCCAGATCACGCTCCTGGCCTTGGGCGGGAAATGGGGCAGGCCGGTGGGCGGGGTCCAGAGGGCTGAACTGGCGCGGCTCTCGCGTTCGAGCATGGCACCCAACGCCAGACCGGTGAAGCCCATCCCAAGGTCCGAAAGAAAGGCACGCCGCGAGAGAGCGGGTTTGGAAGGCAGGGCTGGGCGTGAAAAATTCATGAGGGATGGCAGGCTTGGTTACCGGAGCGTGACGAAATCGTTGTGGTTGAGGAGCGCCCAAACAAGGTTCACACGGGCCATTGCGTGCGCGTCTTTTTCGGCGGGGAGCGCGGCGCGGCGCCAGGCCTCCATGGCGCGGGAGCAGGCGACAATCTCTGCCCCGCTCGCCTTAATTCCCAAAACATAGGAGTAGGCGCTCCGGATAAACGCCTCTTCCCCTGTCGCGCCAGTCTTGAAAAGAAGGCCCGCGATCCGGAGGGCCGCATCATGAACGAGCCTGCTGTTGGTCAGCGCCAGAGCCTGCTGAGGGACGATACTTTCGTCGCGGCGATAACATTCTTTTACGGCGGCCTCGTCGAAGGTGGTCAGAAAAAGGTTCCGCTCATTGTTGGAGTGGTAGAAGTAGAGGCTGCGACGTTTTGATTCAGCCTGAGCTGCGGCGGGAATGGAGGCGCCTCCATGGGAAAGATCGAGTTCACCCGCCAAAGAAAGAATGGAGTCGCGCACGGCTTCCGCCTCCAGGCGCAGCGGGGTGCGCCTCCACAAACGTGCGTTGTCAGGATCCCGCGCTACGGCCGCCTCGGCGCCAGCAAGAGAGGAAGACATCCGATAGGCAGCAGAATTCACAATGAGCCGGTGCAGGTGCTTCATGCTCCAGCCGCTTTCCACCAGTTCGGAAGCGAGCCAATCCAGCAATTCGGGTTGCGTTGGCGCCGCGCCCTTGCGGCCGAATTCAAAAGTGTTAACCGCAAGGGGTATTCCCATGTGGCGCGCCCACAAATGATTGGCCGCCACACGCGCAGTCAGCGGGTGCCTCGGGTCGGTGATCCATTCGGCCAGGGCCTTGCGACGCCCCGTACTGAGGCTTGGAAAGGGGACATCCGGGTCATCCTTTGCGGAAGATAAAAAACGGGTGGGTGTCCACTTTGCACCGTAAAGGCTGGTGTACACGTCCGCAGGTTGGACGGGCGCCGCATTTGCGGCCAGGGCTTTTGCCAAAGCGTCTTCCGCCGTCTTCGCTTGCGTTGCAATGGCCGCCTTCTTTTCGGGAGCCGCCCGAATTTGGAGCAAAGCCACATCGGCCGCAGCATGGCGCGTCCGTGCAACGGCAGCCTCCCTTTCGGCGCGAATCGCCAAGCCTTTGAGCTCGGGTTCGTTTGGAAGCCCGTCCCAGCGGGCTCGCATCGCCACCGCTCGAGCCTCGATGCTGCCTAGTTCGGCTCTGGCAAGGGCCGCGGCCAACTCTGCAACCTTCCACTCGGCACGCGCCTCCGGCAGGACCTTCTCTGGGGACACGGCCGGGGCCTTGCTCGCCCCCGCGCTGGAGGCCTCTGGAATCACCGCATTGACTGGCAGGGCCTTCGCCTCGGACGCCTTCTTTTCTGCCGCGGCCAGTTTTTCGCTCTGCTTTTCCAGGAGCACCCCGGCCGCCTCCATCGCCTTTTTCGCGCCGGCAAGATGAGCGTCCAATACCCAGGGCTGGCGTTCCGGTTGGGAGGCGAGGACAGGCAAGGAAACGGGATGAATGGCAAGCGTTCCAAAAGACAAAATGGCGGGAACTCCGGGCAGGATCCGAACCGACTTGTCCGCATTGCTTTCCTCGCCCCTCACGAAGCGGAAGGTGGCGACTTCGGGCGCGCCGTCGTAGGCGCGGGGGATGCCGTCGCGTTCAAGGTTGCCCTCCCCTGGGACGACGTCCATTCGCACGTGGTAGGGTTCGAAGAAGGCCCGCATCTTATAAAAATCTGTTTGGGAAATGGGGTCGTACTTATGATCGTGGCACTTTGCGCAGTTAAAGGTCAGCCCGAGAAAGCCCTTTCCCACGTGCTCCACGGTTTCCTCCAGCCAGCTGTTGCGATTGAAGAGAAACCAGTTTCGCGCAAGAAACCCCGTAGCGCGCAACTTTTGGGGATCGCTGGGGGCGATCTCATCGGCAGCCAGCATCAAGCGCACCATTTCGTCGTAGGGCGTGTCGGCGTTGATGGATTCAATAATCCAATCCCGCCAGTGCCAGATATGTTTCTGGCTGTTGCGCAGCTGCGCGCCAAGCCCCCACCAGTCGCTGTAGCGCCAAATATCCATCCAGTGCCGGCCCCAGCGTTGGCCGTGGCGCGGATCGGCGAGAAGGCTTTCCACGGTGGCTTCATACCATTCCGCGACTGGAATCCCCTCCACTGCAGTCATTTCCTTTAGTGTTGGAGGCACGCCCACCAGATCCAAATAAAGCCTGCGCAACAACACCTCGGGCGGCGCCTCCCCTACCGGGCCCACCCCACCTGCCACATACCCCTGCCCGACAAAGGCATCCACTGCATTCCTCCCCCACCCTCCCAAGACCGCCGCAGGTATCGCCGGGCGCACTCTCGCCCGAAAGGCCCAGTGCTCGCGAGGATCGGACTCCGCTTTTTCCTCAACCGGTGCAGAAGCTCCAGCCTCGATCCACTCGCGCAAAATTTGAATCTGCGCCGCCGTAAACCTCTCTCCCTCATGTTTGGGTGGCATGTGCTCCTCGGGATCCGTGGAACTCACCCGCTCCAAGAGCCGCACTTTGCCTGCCTTGTCCTTTGAAAGCGCATCTCCGGACTCCCCACCCTTACGCAGAAGAACCGCGGTGTCCAATCGCAGGCCTCCCTTTTGTTTGAGTCCCCCGTGGCAGGAATAACAACGCTCCTGCAGAAGTGGCTTCACATTTTTGAGATAATCCACCCCCGCGTAACCAGGAGCCATTCCAAAGAAAAAACCAGCCAGGAACAGCAACCAAAAGGGGAGGTGAGGGATGCGGGGGTGCATTGCTCGAAAATTGGATTCTTAAAGACGACTGCCAACCCGGCGCAACCTTTGAACCTTTTTTAGGGCGCCGTGGCCAATGCACTCACACCTCGGACAGGTAGACACCAACCCTCCGGACAGCTTCTGAATTGAATGATGCTCTCTCATTGAAATTTTTTCGCAAAAATGCTGACCCACTCAAACAATGGTCCGACTCTGCCGCAACGTTCCAGCCGAACGCAGATGGAACAGCATTGCCGCCCGCGCCGTCTCTCCGTCTCTCTTTTCAAGCGCCTCCAGCAGAGCAAGATGCTCACCATATCCGCGCTCCAGCGTTTCCGCCTTCTCAGGCGCGGCCAAATACGAAATCCGTTTGAAGGCCCAGATTTTCCGAATCGTCTCACGCAGCGCAAAATTACCGGAGCGGTCGGCAATGGTGAGGTGAAGAGCGAAATCAAACTGCTGGGCAGACTGCGTCCATTCCGGATGGGAATGAGGCAGCGCCGCTGCCGCGTATCCGCGAAGCCGTTCTAGGTCCCTCTCGGTCATGTGCAAGGCCGCCCTCGCCGCCGCCGGCGGCTCCAGCCATTCGCGCAGTTCGTGCAGTTCCACCAGCCAGTTCTCAGCCCCGGGGCGCACCACCGCGCGTTTGTTCACTTCGAGAGTCACAAGCCCATCCGCCGCCAGGCGCTGCAGCGCCTGCACCACCGGCGTGCGACTCAACCCGAACTGACGCGCCAGTTGGGTGCTTTTGATTTCCCCGCCGCCCGTGAGGGTTCCATTGACGATCTGTAGGAGAATCTGCTCGTAGACCGCGTCCACGCGGGTGGGCTCGGGCTGGGATTTTTGCGGAGAGTTCTTGACGGACATCGGTGGGGACGCCAAAAGTGGATTCACTTAGACCGGCGCACTTCGAAAAATAGCGGCCCCATGCGCCTTTTGAAAGCAAAGAGACACGCCGGCCTTCAAAAAAGTGAATTCACATGCCAGATCCTAACACAGCAGTCCATCAGCTTCGCGCAGGCATGGTCGGCCTCGGAATGATTTTCGAGGAAACCTACCGCCCCTTTTTTGAACAGGCCCATGCCCGGGGCGTCTACGACCCTGCCTTCGGCTTGCTGCAGGTTCCCCTGCTCGCCGTGGCCTCGCGCACGGGCTCCCGCGCGGAGGCTTACCGGAAGGATGCTGGTTCAAAAATAGCGCCTTTTGTAAGCTTCAGCGGGCCGGATGCGATCGGGCGGCTGCTGGAGTCAGAAGTGGATTTTGTGTGTGTAGCCTCCCCGGACGATCGCCACTTTGAAGCGGCGATCCGCTCCTTGAAGGCGGGAAAACACGTGCTTATTGAGAAGCCTTCGGTGCTCACACTGGGGGAACTAGACAGCCTGGACAAGGCGTCCCTCGAACACGGGGTATTGGCAAAAGTGGTTTACCACAAGCTGCTTGATCCAGATCATAAAAAGCTGCGCACCCTGGTGGCTGACGGCGAACTCCAGCACGTCAACACGGGTTATTGCACCTTGCTGGAGCCCAAAAGCATCAGCGGCGGGCAGTTTGCCGAGTGGATCACGGGCCGCAACCCGGGCACCTACGTGGCAGTGCATTACATCAAGCTGATCGACTTCACTTTTGGCGGGCGGCTCAAAAGCGTGAGCTGTACAGGCCAGCGCGGCATCGTCGGCACTGCTGACGGTCCAACCTGGGATTCCACCCAACTGCGCCTCGTGTACGGGTACGCCGACGGGCGCGAAGCGGCCTTCGACATCCACACCAGCTGGGTGACTCCCGACAACTTTCCCGGCTACGTGGATCAGGAAGTTCAGTTCCGCTTCGACAACGGAGTCTGGAACGCCCACAGCCGCAAGCGTGGTATTGAATGCACGGTGGAGGGGCGCACTCCGTTCACGCGCAAAATAAACATCAACAACCACTACAACGGATCCTTTCTGGAGCCCTGGGGCGAACGATCCCAGCGCGGTTACGGGATTGAAGTATTGGAGCGCTTTGTGCGCGAAGTGGCGCACGTCGAGCATGGCGGCCCACCCGCCGAACGCCCGGGACGACTTCACACCGCCCGCCAGCTTGCCTACAACGACATCTCGGCCGACCGTCAAACCGTGGCGGCAGTGCAGGCGATGGAGGCCATCCTTTCCAGGCACGCCGCCGGCTCTCCCAACTGCGTTGTGGAAGTCGACCACGCGCTGGGCGGCTTGGTGCTGCTCACCCCGGGCAGCAGCCAGCCCGAAGTCCTCTACTCCGGAAAAGTTTGTGCTGAACAAGGGGCTCGCTGAGCCGCTTTCTTGAGCCCTTCCGGCTTGTCCCTCCGCTTTATTTTGTCCTTCTTTTTTAATTCAAACCGCCCATCGCCCCATGTCCACGCATTCCAAAATCCATCCCGTCCAACACGCCGGCGAACCGCTTTCGAACGAAATCCGCCGCCGCCTCCTGGTGGTGGAACCCCATTCTATAAGGACATTTACACCTAGCAGCGCCGTGCTGGGGAAAAGCGCCGGCTCTTACCACTGGACGCCGGAGGGTCGCAAACTGGCGGACTTTACCAGCGGCGTGTTGGTGATGAATCTCGGGCACAATCCGACCCGCTGGTGGCAGCGTGTCCTCGCCTACATGGGACTGGAAAAGGTGAACGGAGCAGGCGATTTTTTTGAGTCCGTGAGCCTCAACGCCTACAACGCGATCACTGAAATTGAGACCGTTTGCTGCGAGCGGCTGGTGCAACTACTCCAGGCGCAACCGGGTGGGGCTCGCTGCGAGCAGGTGCTTTGGGCGGCGAGCGGGAGCGAGGCAATTCAGAAGGCGCTTTGGGCCGCGATGGACAGAAGGCAGGGCCAGGACGTCATCCTAAGCACACGGCATGGCTTCCACGGAAAGAAGGGACTTTCAAATGCCGTCACAGGCAGCGAAAACGACAAGGAGCGCGACCACAGGGTCCGCTTTATTGCCTTCCCCCGCGAGGAGTGTATCAGCGTGGAACGTCGCCGCGAACCTCTGGATTTGGCACCTTACGAGGCTGAGCTAGAGCAACTCTGGCGGGAACTGGGATCGAGAATTTGCTGTCTCATCACCGAGCCCTATCTGGGCGGCGGGGGCTCCTTTCACCCCCAAAAAGAATACATCCAACTGCTCGAACGTTTCTGCCGTCGGCACGACATCCTCTTTATTTTGGACGAAGTGCAGGCGAACTTTGGACGCACGGGTTCTCTGTTCGCTTTTTCCGAATACGGTGTGGAACCGGACCTTGTGGTGCTTGGCAAGGGGCTTGGAAACGGAGTGGCGGTGAGTGCCGTGGTGGGGCGCACTGAGGTGTTTTCGAAAATGCATTACGGAGAAGCCTCCGACACGTGGAGTGCCAATCCCCTCGCGAGCGCCGCCGTGCTCGCGACCCTTGATGAATACGCCGAACACGATGTGATCGGCCATGCCAAGAAGCTTTCGCAAGTTCTCGAGGAAGGGTTGCTTCAGCTTAAGGATTCCGGCGCGGTCGCTCATGTGCGGGGCGAAGGCGTGGTCTGGGGACTCGAATGTGCCGCAGTGGGTTCCACTCCAGCCGATGCGGTCGCACGTGCGTGCGTCGAAGCCTGTTACCTGGGGAACTCCAAAGGCGAAGCCGTGCATCTTCTCGGACCACTGGCTGGCAAGGTGATCAGAGTCAGCCCCCCGCTCGTCATGCCCCTTGAGGAAGCGCGCCAGTATTTGGCCGTGATGCTCGAATGCTTTAGCGCAGTCGCAAAGAAACTTGCGTAGGCCCGCGACTGTTCAAACTCGTCCCGGATTTCCGTTACCTTTTGAGGGAAAGCCCCTTCAAGATGAACGGGGTCCGGGAGATCGGAAGATCCGCGCCCGGAGGGATTGTAATTCCCTTGCTCCCGAGAAGAAGCTCTGGAGTCGGCGCGAAAGAGGTGCCATCGGACTTGTCGGACAGTCCGTTAAAAACGACGGCTGCCATGCTCTGCAGAACGGCTTGGGTGGAAGTGTTGACGGAGAGCCTGGTGACCGCAGCCTCAGAGGTCGGAAACACCAACGGGCCTTGCGCAAAAGAGGCGAGTTCCGGCCTTACCTTGATGTAGGTGGTGCTGGTCTTTTGCTGATCCCCCGAAGAGATTGCGACCTGAAGCGAACGGATATCTTGAATCACTTTGCTGCCGGAGTTCAAGGGAGCCGCACCATTGCTTCCATTAGCCCCTCCCGCAGAATTATTTGTAGAATTCAACGCCGCGTCTTTCGAAAAAGACGACAGCGCTTTTTTCGCGAAAGGTAGATTCCCTTGCTGAATCGCGGTATCCAAAGTCTGCAGATCGGCCGAAGCCCCGTCCGTTGAACCCACCTGCTTTTCAGACAACGTCAGTTCTTTTTTCAGCGTCGACAACGAGGACTGCGCCGTGCGGATGTCTCCCATCGTCAACGCTTTTTTAAGCGCAGAAAAATTCTGCCGCAGAGCTGCAGTCTGATTCAATGGATCATAACCGTTCAGTGACGCCACGGCGGAATCCCGCTGGAACACTGACAACGCCTGCCGTGCTTCCCCAAGATTTCCTGAACTCACTGCGTTCTGAAGCGTTGCAAAATGATTCGAATATTGCACCGCCTGCGCCTGGAGGACTGCGGCTGCCGCAGCCATCGAGCCTGTCGTGGCATTGATCGTGGAGACGCTCATATAATTCGGGATAGGGTGAAGACTGAAACTAACTTTGTTTTATCAACCGGCTCGCAGCAACGCAAATCTTTATCAATCAATGCATCCAATGCTTCTTGTTTGGCCCGCTAAAGATCGCCTCCGGTTTACACAGAAAACGCAACCAACTCGACCGGCATCAACCAACTCAAGCGCTCATTCTTTTTATTTCATAAAATTACAACTAAAACTAAACTAGCAACCTGCACAAAAAGCATTAACCCCAAGACAAAGGCCGTCTCACAAACGCTGGCCCACGCGTCACGAGGGTACGTCTCGCCTGGTCCGCCCCAACACCACGCCTGAGTTGTCTAATGAAGCGGCACTTACAAATGAACCACAGGCTTGTGCCGCGCCACATACTTGCTAGTTGTGCTTGAGAGCCATCTCCCCCAAACTTATGCGCCCATTCCCCCACACGTTCCCCTCACGCCTTCGATTCGGTTTATTTGCAGGCATTCTTGTCCTCTCCTCCTTGATCCTGCCCCCTGCCTCGCCGCTTGCTGCCGCTGAAGGCAGTGCCCCGGAGGGGTTCCGCGCCATCTTCAATGGGAAGGATCTTTCGGGATGGTATGGCTGGAACCCTCACAACGGCGCAAAGCTGGAGGGGACACCAAAGGAAGAAAACCTCAAACAACAACGCGCGGATTTCCCCAACCATTGGAGAGTGGAGAACGAGGAATTGGTAAACAGCGGCACCGGCCCCTACGCCACGACGGACGAAGCCTTCGGCGACATCGAACTTCTCATCGAATACAAAACGGTGGCGCACGCCGACAGTGGAATTTACCTGCGAGGCACCCCGCAGGTGCAGATCTGGGACGTCAACCAGCCGGACAACCCCAAAAACCCGGATCGGCGGCCACGTCTTGGCTCGGGCGGCCTGTTCAATAACACGCCGGGGACTCCAGGGCGCGATCCGCTGGTTTTGGCGGACAAACCTTTTGGGGAGTGGAACACGTTCCGCATCCGCCAGATCGGCGCCAAAACCTGGGTGTGGCTCAACCACAAACTCGTGGTGGACGGGGCCCCTCTGGAAAACTACTGGGACCGCACGCAGCCCCTTCCTGCCAAGGGTCCTATCATGTTACAGACTCACGGTGGCGAGATCCGCTGGCGGAACCTTTTCGTGCATGAAATCTCTCCTGAAGAGGCGAAGAAAATTCTCAGCAGCGAAGATTCCAAAAAATAGTCAACCCCCTCTGCTTCGTTACTTTCGTATTCCGAAGCTTTTCTGATGAAGACGCTATTTCTGGCGATCCTGTTTCCGTTGGTGTCTTTCGGCCAGGACGCTCCTCGTCTGACGGAGGCCCTCACCCTTCACGCCTCCTTTGATCACGGCTTTGATGCTGACTTTTCGCGCGGCGAAAAAACGTGCCGGGTGCGCCGGGGAAAGGAACTTCAAGCGGCGGCGCAAAGCGAGGAACTCGCGCTGGTGCCGGAGGCCGGGCGTTATGGGGGTGCAATGTGTTTTCCAAAAAAGGGAAGCGTGCGCCCGCAATTCGCGGGTCTAAACGTGCTCAACTACAACAACTCGGACTGGAGCGGCACGGTATCGGTCTGGTTGCGACTGGATCCGGACAAGGACTTGGAGCCCGGCTACTGCGATCCCGTTCAGATTGTTGGAGACGACACCAAGAAGGGGTATATTTTTCTGGAGTGGTCCAAGGACGAGAGCCCGCGCTATTTCCGCTACGCGATCCGGCCTCTTTTTCATCTCTGGAATCCAACCGGCGCGCAGTGGGCCGACATTCCCTTTGAAAAACGGCCCATGGTGCAGGTCCAAGGACCAGTGTTTTCGAGGGCGGCGTGGACGCACGTTGTTTTTTCCTTTGAACATCTCAACCAGAAGAACCTCAAACCGGTCGGAAAGCTCTACATCAACGGCCAAGCGCGCGGCGCCATCGAAAACTGGGACCTCATGTTTGGCTGGGATCCGGCCCGTGTGGACCTCGTCTTGGGGGCCTCTTACGTCGGTTTGATGGACGACCTTGCCGTCTTCAACCGGGCACTGAGTGACTCGGAAATCACCCAACTCTATCAACTTAGAAACGGGGTGCGCGACCTACACCCCTAAACCCGCCAAAATAAGACAATCTTTAATCCACTTCCGTTCATTAGCTTACAACGGCTTTAAAAAACGTCTCAGGTGGCGAGTGCCAACAGCCCGCTGCACGTTAGCCCCTCCGCCAGCTTCAACATTCATGTCCGTTTCAAGCCACAAGCCATCCCTTGCCCGTTTGCTTTTCACCCGCCAGGGCCGCATTGGAAGACTCGAATATTTTCACTGCGTGCTGCTACTGGGGGCAGTTTTTTATTTGCTAAACCAAGCTTTTGGAGACCTTCTGGGTTACGCACTCCCCTTGCTCTTAGGCTCCGTTCTGAGCTGGTGTTTAGCCGCGACTTCGACCAAACGCCTGCACGACGTTGGCCGTCAAGGCTGGTGGCTGGGCGCGGCTTTTTTACCGGTCCTCGGTCCCTTGTGGCTGATCTGGCAATTGTTTGTGCGACGAGGCCAGCCCATAGCCAATCATTTCGGTCCCGCCAGGGGAAGGGCTTCGGACTATTACCGAAACGACCAAGGCCAACCCGCATCAGATGGCAACGGGGTCATCATTAATGACGTCACCAAACTCAACCCGATTGTCGTAGGCAAGGTGGAGCGACCGGCAACCCTCGAAGCCCTGCGCAATATTCTCTGCAACACAAGCGGCCCAGTTTCAGTCGGGGGAGGACGCTTTAGTATGGGCGGACAAACCGCGAGCCCTGGAAGCCTCCATCTCGACCTCCGCGAGCTGAACGCCATTACTGGATTCTCCGCCGAAGAAAAATGGATCCGCGTGTTGGCTGGCGCCCGCTGGTGCGACATCCAACGCCATGTTGACCCGCATGGCCTGAGCGTAAAAATCATGCAGACTTACGCCAACTTTACCGTGGGTGGAGCGCTAAGCGTCAACGCCCACGGGAGATACATTGGGCTTGGACCAGCGGTTCTTTCCGTCCGCCGGATCGAAGTTGTACTCGCCGATGGCAACGTGATAAGCGCGAGCCAGGAAGAGAATCCGGAAATTTTCTTTGCTGCGATTGGCGGGTATGGAGCCATCGGGGTCATCAGCGAGGTTGAACTAGACCTCGCGGACAACACAGCCATTGAGTGCGTTGATCACAAGCTGCCGAGATCCGAGTACGCGAAGTACTTCAGAGCCGAAGTCCGCGACGACCCACAGGCGGTCCTCCATAACGGCGATCTGTATCCTCCGGATTACCGGCGCATTAATATCGTAACCTGGCGCCAAACCGAGCGGATACCGACGACACCAAGTCGTTTGCGACCTCTGAACGAATCGTACCCGCTCTATCGCTATTTCATCTGGGCCTATAGCGAGACGCCATGGGGCCACTGGCGTCGGGAACACATGTTTGACCCGGTATTCTTCCTTCGGAAGCGCGTTTACTGGAGAAACTACGAAGCCGGCTATGATGTTCGGGAACTGGAGCCGAAATCCCGCCGCGACCACACCTACGTTCTGCAGGAATATTTTATTCCCGTCCGCAACTTCGACACTTTTGCAGATTTGATGAGTGAAATTCTCAACCGCCACCACGTCAAAGTACTCAATGTATCGATTCGGCATGCGCTACCCGATCCGGGGACTTATCTGGCATGGGCCCGCGAGGAGGTGTTTTCTTTCGTACTCTATTACAAGCAGGCAACGGGCGCGGCGGCGCGCGGCGCCGTCGCAGTCTGGACGCGCGAACTCATCGAGGCCGCTATCGCGCAGGAAGGCACCTACTACCTGCCTTATCAGGCGCATGCTACGCCGGAACAGTTTCACAGGGCTTATCCGCGAGCCCGTGAACTGCTCGCACTTAAGCGGCGACTGGACCCGGAGAACCGCTTTCGACACGTGCTCTGGAACACCTATGCCCCCTCACTATGAACCTAAAAAAATCTGAATTTCACGCTGTCTTTGACCGTACTGAATCAAGAGACGCCTTCTACCGTTTTCTTCAGGTGGTTTTCCATCTCTATCCAGAGGATAAGTTTCATCATCTGATCCATAAGGTCTGCGGCGAACACGACAACGATGAAGCCATCTACCGCGAGGTGCAGCAGCGCCTGCCTGACATCAAGCCGTTGCTTTCAGAACTAACCTTTGCACTGCCCGCCCTGCGCAAGCAAAAGGCGGAGATGACCAAGGAAACTCTCGAACTGCTCGTCGATCGGCAACCCGTCCAAGGCTACCTCGAGATCGGCTCCACCGGACGCTACGTCAGTGACTTACGCAAACACATCATCTTCAAAGGCCCCATTTATCTTCTCAACGATGTGGCTCCAACCAACAGCCCGGGAGACATTCTGGAGCGAGGGCAACTCTCGAAGCTAGGTCAGTTTATTCCGCTGAATAATTACGCGCCGATCACCGCGGAAACCATTCCGGACGCGAGCCTAGACCTGGCGAGCATATACATCGGTTTCCATCATTGCCCGGCCGACCGTCTGTCTGGCTTTATCGAGTCGATCCATCGCACCCTACGGCCCGGCGCCTCTCTTATCGTGCGTGACCACGATGTGCAGACACCCGAGATGAGCACCTTTGTTTCTCTTGTGCACACGGTTTTCAATCTCGGCTTGGGAGCGAGCTGGGAGGTAGACTCCTCTGATACAAAGGACTTCCGTCCGATTCAAGCCTGGTCCGATTTACTCGCGTCCCACGGCTTCACGTCGACAGGCAAAGTCCTCTTTCAACCCAATGATCCCTCGGACAACGCCCTGATCCGCGTGGTCAAAAACTGACACAATGAAGCGTCTCTACGTGATCGCGTGGTGCGCCGCCATGCTCGCCGTCGCGAGCTTTCGACAAGCGAGGCCAACGACTACTTTCCGCGCTGCGGATCGTGCGCCCGTGCCCAGGGAATGGCTGTTGAAACCCGCTTCGGACCTCACGCCAGAGGAACACCGCCGCACCCCCGATCAGACTTTTCTCACGTATCCCGAATGGTTCCTCGTTTTCGGTCCGGCCGAATACGCGGAGTCACTACGCTTGCGAACAGCGACGTCTTTTCCTTTGGTCACACACATCCAGCAAGCCTGGGAAAGTGATGCCGCAGTGAGCGATCAAATCGGCGGCATCTACCCGCCAAATGAAGAGTACAACACGATGATCAAGGTCATCAACATCAGCTCCACCCTCGAGTTCGGGATCAAGGCGGCTTACGAGGAAACCGTGGGGCGGATCACCGATGTGAACGGTGGGGTCGTAGCTACCGATGAAGACCGTTTTGCAGCGGACTTCGCCGGGGAGTACGTCAAAGTTATTGAGCATGTGCCCTGGTATGATTTCGACTTTATCAGCCAGACGAAACGCCTCTGGAGCGAAGTGCCGTGGCTCGGCGAACACCCGTTGCGCAAGCTAGAGCGGCGCTACTTCCTCACCTCTGAGCTCCTGGTCAAAGCCGCCTACGGATGGGTCATCAAGCAGGCCGCCGCCTCGACCTATGCCAAACCGCTGATGGTGACTTGTGTCATTCTGGAGCGGCCCCTGACCGGTGCGCACGAGGACGCGACCGTCATCCAGACATTTGCCGACGGCAGCGTGCTCGCCGAGTGGCCGCGCTACGCAGCTTTTACTCCGCTCGCCATCGAGGCGGCCCGTCAGGGCATCGCATTCCGTGCGATTGCCGGCAACAGGACGGCGGTGCTCGTGAGCGCCGTCGGACCGTCCGATTCGATATCGCCCGGCCAGGCAAAGATCTTGTTCAGCCAATCGATACCGACCAAGCCGGGGCTGCGTCGATGGGCCGTTGCGACGCAAGTCTCTGAATTACACAACACCCTGCGCCAAATGGAATCCGATGGACTGAACGTCGAGCACGTCTTCGACTTCTAAGATGCCTTCAGGGCTGGGCTTCTGACCGCGATTTAGGCCAAGCTTCATGCTGAGATGCTGCCTTCTGCGCAAGCTCATTTTTTGTCCCACAACTTTGCCAGTAAGTTGTGCATTCTGGGGTCTCTCAACTTCAGCTCGGCGCGGTCAAAGGGTTGGAAATCGTTGCGTCCAAAAAACGCCTCGGTTGTTTCGGCAAAATACTCGCGGGCGTTGGTTAGCGCGTAGGCATCGGCTTTGCTCAGGTTGGTTCCATTCCAGCGATCCACGTTTTTGTACATCCCGCCTTCGATTGCTGCCTTGTAGGCTGCGAGAATCTCGGGTTGCTCAAAACCGAGGACCTTGTCGTGGTAAGCATGGGCTAGTTCGTGCAATACAAACATCGGCATGCGGCGGCATTCTTTGGCGAAGATGGCGACGTTGGTGAACTCGACGCCCTTGGCCATCGAGGGGTCGCGGTTGTTGTTGCGCAACCAGTCCGCCCCGGGATGGTACTCGGCCTTGGGTTGATCGCCCTCACGATGAAGCGGATTGATCCAGAGGGGAACTTTGTGAAGATGCGCCAGAGCCGCTGCCGGGATGATTTTGTTGATGCCCTCCAACTGGCCCTTCAACAACTCAAGTGCCTGGGTTGTCGCTTCCCGCTGCCCTTCTACAAGGGTCCGGTTCACAAAAATGTTCCAGCCCTTAATTTGCAACGTCACATGCGTGTTATCGCCGACACCCGGCTTGGCAAGCGCCGTTGCGGGCACCGGGTTCTTGGAGGCGCCAGGCGTTGCCTCAGGTGCGGCGGCGGCATACGGAAGGGGGAATATCACACACACCGCCAGCCATTGAAATGGAGAGAGCGCTTTCATAGGAGCCTTTCGATTAGTGTCCTACGGAGTAGGGATTTTGCAGGACTGCCACGCCAAAAAGCGCCACCGGCCGCCTTCCTCCCGCCAGACGGCCAGGAAACTGAGGGCCGTATTAATCTGGCCCGCAGCTACAGTGACTTTCACGTTTGCGCGGCCGCTAACCAGGGCGATCCCCGGCGCCGGAAAACTGAAGTTCCGTTCGGTGTATTGGATGGCATCGTATTTGGTGCGTCCACTCAGGAGGGCTTCCACAAATGTCGCCTTGGTGTCGACGGCTCCGGTGGAATGGGCATACCGGAGGTCGTCGGAGAGAACCTCGGACAGCCGCGCAGGATCCGCGGCGACGATGGCTGACACGCGGGCATCGTCGGCGGAGCGCAATGCAGCGAGTTTCGGGTCCTCGGCGGCGCGGAGAGCGGCCAGGGAGAAGAACACTAGTGAAAGGACACGGAGGATCATGGGATGCGCTGTTATTTTAGCTTCTGCTCTTCAACATGTTTCGCCACAGCCGCCGCCATTGCGGCAGAAGACTTCGCGGAATGGGCGTGACCGCTGGGCACGTCGTTCTCGATCTGTTTGGCCCCTTTAATCTGGTTGTAAGCGGCATACACGCTGCTGGGTGGACAGGTCGTGTCGATGAAACCGACCGTGAAACAGCAGCCCGAAGCTTTCGCCCGTGTCGCGAAGTTCATTGCATCGAAATACCGCGCCGTCTCGAGCCCCTTGGCCTCCGGTTTTCCCTCGGCTCCCAGAGCCACAAGCTTCGGCCAGCCTGCAATCCGGTTGACCGCCATGCCGCTATGGTCGCAGCCCGCCGGGACTCCCGCGCTGAAAAAGGTCACGCGCGGGTCCAGCCCGGCCGCGACAATCGCCTGATACCCACCCTGGCTGCTGCCATAAACCACGACCGTTTTCCCGTCCCACTCGGGACGGGCGGTGAGGACGTCGATCGCCCGCACCAGACGCAGAAACATGCCGCGGAAATAACATTCGTCGCGAGAGTCCCTCCCCATGTACCGGTAATCCTTCAGGGCGCCGTCGGTCTGCTCTTTGTAAAACTCGTCGGGTTTTCCGTTTGGAAGTCCGTGAGCGTTGATATCCATCGCCAGAAAGCCTTTCGAGGCCCAGCCCACGGCCGAACCCAGACCGCTCCCCCGCACGCCCGCACCGTGAACCGTCAAAATAATCGGGAGCGATTTCGGTTTTGCCTCCAGCGGCCTGGCGAAATAGCCCGAAACAGGGGCGCCCACGCTTTTTGCCTGCAGGTCAAAAGCCTCCACCGTCTTCACCGGCGAAGTGACGGGAGTCAGCTCCACCTGCGCTGGGACCGCCGCGAGCAGCGCCTTTTGGGCCTTCCAAAACGCATCAAAATCGTCCGGCACAGGCAGGCTTGGGGCGATTTGATCGGGGTCAATGCCAGCGCCGGCCAGCGCGGTGAGCGCCGGGGCCTTGGGATCGGGCCGGTAGCTGGCGCGCAATTGCAAAAAACCGGGTTCGTCCAGTTTGCCGGAAACCGTGGCCTGCCCGTCGCGGATTTCCGCCGTGCCCTGCTGTTTGAGGGGCAGCCCGTCCTTGAGCAGCGTCCACTCCAGTTCGCCCTTCGGCACTGGCACTTCCTTGTCCGCAACCTTCACCACAAAAGTGACCGTTTCCCCGCGGTGATAGAGGGCGGACTCCCTCTGGGCAAGAGCGCTGACTTTGAAGGTCGAAGTGACTGGCGCCGTCACTTGCGCGTGCAAGGGCAGGACCAACAATGCTGTCAGGGGGAGAAACATTCGCATCTAAGGACGATGAGGGCAGTCGGAAAGTGGAGTCAACGGTGGAATCCACCTCGCGCTTCAAGATCCTTGGGCGGACTCCCTTTTTAATTTCGGACGCTGAATAAAAACCAACCCCGTGCTAAAACCACCTCTCCCCCATGAGCCTTCTCCCTAAAAACCCCCATATCCGATCCCTAGCCGCAGGTTCTTTCCTTCTCTGTTCCCTTTTTACGGCCAAAGGAGCTGGGGGGGATGAGCCCGTCCTGCCCGCGCAACTCGGCACCGCCACGCCCGGCACCATGCTGCAGGTCTACCTCAAGCAGCAGGCGTTTGCCGCGCTAGACCAGCGGGACCTGGCTTTTGAAAAGATACAATCCAGCGAGCAACTCACCGCCTGGCAACAGGAGCGGCGGGAGTCTTTTCTGGGGGCACTCGGAGGGTTCCCCGAGCGTACGCCCCTCAACGCACGCGTCACCGGACAGATGGCTTTCGCGGACTATCGCCTGGAGAAGATCCTTTTCGAGAGCCAGCCCGGTTTTTACGTCACCGCAACCCTTTACCTACCTCTGAGCCCGGGCCCCCACCCCGCCGCGGTGCACCCCACAGGGCACAGCGACAGTGCAAAGGCCGCCGAACTTTACCAACGCGCCTCTATCAACCTGGCCAAAAATGGAATCGCCTGCCTGTGTTACGACCCCATCGGCCAGGGGGAACGCCGGCAATATCTGGGGGAAGATCAAAAGCCGCTCTTTGGCACGACAGGAGAACACAGCCTCATGGACGTGAGCTGCACCCCGCTTGGGACGAACGTCGCGCGCTACATGATCTGGGACGGAATGCGGGCCGTGGACTACCTCCAAAGCCGTACGGACATTGACCCCAAACGCATCGGCGCCACCGGCATTTCAGGCGGGGGCACCATGTCGTCCTACCTCGGAGCGCTGGATGAACGCATCGCAGCTTCGGCGCCGGGCTGTTACCTGACGGGTTTCCGGAGGTTGCTCGAAACCATTGGACCCCAGGACGCCGAACAGAATCTTTTCGGACAAATCACCAAGGGCCTCGACCATGGCGACTATGTGCTGATGCGCGCGCCACGCCCCACCCTGGTGATGGCCGCCACGAGAGATTTCTTTGACATCTCCGGCGCGTGGCACCTTTTCCGGCAGTCCAAACGCTTTTACACACGGCTCGGTTTTTCCGAACGCGTGGAGATGCTCGAAACCGATACCACCCACGGTTTCCCGCCTGACATGCGCGTGGGCGCGGTGCGCTGGTTTCGACGCTGGTTTTTGGGCAACGACACCCCGGTGGGCGAGGAAAACTTTCCCGTCCTGAACGAGGAACAACTTCGCTGCACGCCCGAGGGGCAGGTGCTTCGGTTTCCGGGCGCAAAGAGTCTGGTTGCCCTCAACCGCGATTGGGAGGCACGGCTGGCAACCCAACGTCGAAAAATCTGGCAGGATCGGACGTCGGCTCTGGCCGAGGTCCGCCGAATCACTGGCATCCGGGCGGCCGCAAATTTACCGGAAGCCGAGGTGGAGCTTGCCGGAAAGTCGGAGCGGACGGGCTGCTCGGTAGAGAAAGTGATCCTAAAACCGGAACCGGGCATCTGGCTGCCGGCATTGCGCTTTGAACCGAAGGATTCCAAGCGCTCCGGCGGCCCGGTTCTTTACCTGCACGGCGGCGGGAAGCAGGCGGATGCAGGCCCCGGAGGCCCGATCGAGGCACTCGCGCTGACCGGAAGAACCGTACTGGCGGTGGATCTGCGGGGGATTGGCGAAACGATTCACCCCCAGGGCAAGGGGGATTTGGGGGCGCTCCTGGGGACGAATTCCACGGAGTCGACGCTGGCTTATCTTTTGGGGAAATCGTTTGTCGCTATGCGGGCTGAAGATGTTCTTTCCTGCTCGCATTACCTTCTTAAAACGGCGGGCGCTGCGTCCCATTCCGCCCAGGTTGCAGTGGTTGCCATCGGGGAAACGGGGGTGCCAGCACTGCATGCGGTCGCGTTGGAGCCGAGCCTGTTTTCCAGCCTCAAACTCGAGCGGGCCCTGCAATCTTGGGTGAACGTGGTGGGCACGCCGGCGAGCCTGAACCAAAAAAACAGCGTCGTTTTCGGCGCCCTGCGTGCCTACGACCTGCCAGACCTCGCGGGCTCCCTCTCCTCCGTTAAAATCGAGATCCTAGGAGCACTGAACGCCGAAGGGCGGCCGACCCCCTAAAAACCTCGCCCAAACGGGTGCGCGGGCGAGCAACAGAAAAGGGCCGGCGCCCACAACAAGAGCCCTTCTTGTTGACGGCCGAAGCGGCATGGGCGTTGTTGGCCTTTTCAAGCTTGGGTAAACCAGGGAGTGGCGCCCTGGTTGAAATGCAGTTTGATACTAAAGGCTGGCTTAGACTTAATTTTTATTTTATCTGCAGCTGCCGCCCGGCGCTTCGACCACCCCCTTTTGATGACACGCAAGTATCTAGCTTTGTTTGCACTTCTGCTACTCACAGTGGCCTCGGTTAAAATCTGGCTCGACTTCAAACCCGGCAACCGTTTGCACGACTATGCACTAACGGTCAAAGAGAGCATGAACATCGAAAAAAAGGTGGCTCTCAAACGCAAGCAACTTGAGGAAACTCTAGAGTGGTACGGGCTGGAAATTCCCTCGGGCGTGTTTTTGATGGGTGACCCCCGCAAAAGCGGCGCCGAAAAAACAGCAACTCCAGAGCAGCCCGTGACGCAGGATTCTTTTTTCATTGGAGAAACCAGCGTCACTCAGTGGGAGTGGGAGACTGTGGTGCGTGGCACCCAGCACATTGGGTACGACTACAGGAACTGGAAGTTGTCGCCCACCGCGTTTTTGAAGCTCGAAAGCCTGGACGGGTTGCAAAAACTCTCCAACCCGATGGATGAAGTCAGTTGGTACGACGCCGTGGCTTGGTGCAACGCCAAGAGCGAGCTTCACGGCCTGACGCCCTGTTACTCCCTGAAGACAAAAAGCGGGAATTTGAAGCCTTTCAATGGTTCCAAGTCTGCCACCGTGTTGATTTCCTGGGACCAAAAAGCAAACGGATACCGCCTCCCCACCGAGGCCGAATGGGAAAGAGCGGCCCGCGGAGGGTTGGGGCAAAAAATGTATCCCTGGGGCGACGAACCCCCTGAAAAAGCGCCCTCCCTTTCCTCCGGGTTTGGCCTGCAGGGCTTGACTTTGAAGCCCGGCAACTGGTGCTGGGACAAGTTCGCCCCCTATTCCGTCTACGCAAAAACCAACCCGATCGGTCCGCTGACCGAGGGGGGCGATATCGACCGGGTCCATCGTGGCAAACCCTCCCTAGCCGGAACGCCTCCCTTTGTTTTTACACGGGAACATTACAATTCGGGGAACCCTGTGGGTGGCCTGCGCGTGGCGGCGAACCTGGAAAGCTCCTTTGTCCGCATCTCGGGGGGCACCTTCCTCATGGGCGACACTTACACCGATGGCGGCTTCGAACCCGGTTCAGCTCAAAGCGGAGAGAGCACAGACTCCAAGAGAGCCCCCCGCAAGGAAGGGGCGGTTGAGGAGACCCCTGTCCACTCCGTTCAGGTGAAGGAGTTCGACTTGGGTCGCACTGAAGTCAGCCTGGGCGAGTGGCAGAGGGTGAAACAGTGGGCGGAGAGCCATGGATACGATTTCGCCAATCCCGGTTTTGCCAAGCGGGACGATTATCCCGTCACCAAGGTCAACTGGTACGACGTCCTGAAGTGGTGCAATGCGAAAAGTGAGATGGAGGGGCTCACTCCTTTTTATCGAACCGCTCATCTGAAAGATCCGAGCAGCGTGATCTACCGGAGGGGGGAAATTGGGATAGACGATTCAATGGTTAACTGGAATGCACGGGGCTTCCGGCTTCCCACGGAGGCGGAATGGGAAAAAGCAGCCGAGGCCGAAAAACCGGACAATCGTTACCCTTGCGGAACGCAAATCAGCCACTGGAGAGCCGTTTACACCGCTGAGATCGAGAGTCCAGGGCACCTCAAAACGCTGCTTCGCCACCCTGTTTTTGGAGAAGGTCCGGCGCCCGTCCGGACGTTTTCTTCCTCCAACTTATACAACATGGCGGGGAACGTGTGGGAATGGTGCTGGGATGCCTTCGCGGCATATCCAGGGTATCCGGTGGGCAACCCGCCGATCCCGATGAGTCCCGAGATCCGAGTCATGCGGGGTGGTTCCTGGCGTGGCAAACTCTGGGACTGCAGATCGTCGCGCAGAGGCAAAGGCAGTGCCACAGAAGCCGATGACGCGGTCGGATTCCGGATCGTCCGAAAGTAAGGGGTAAAGTGCTGCGTTAAAAGACGCCGGCCTACCCCGCCGACCACTCCGCCGCATGCTGCGCAAACGCTGGCTCCGCACGCTCCAGCGCTTCGGCCACATCCGCGCTGGTGTGCGCAAGGCTCATAAACCACAACCCCCGCTCGATGGCACGCACCCCGTGCCCCAAAAGACACCGCCGCAAATGCGCCCAACGCGGGGCATCATGGCGCCGCACATAGTCGCGATACGAGACCACCGGCCCCTCGGCCGCGCCCGGCTTGAGCATCGTCCCGTGAAAAATCTGGCCCGGCCCCTGCACAAAGAGCGGAATCCGATGCCTGGCCGCAAGCTCGGAAAGCCCCTTCATGAGCTCCCTTCCCAGAGCGATCAGCGGCCCGGGGTGTTCGGGGCCCAGCGCGAGAATCGTGTCCAAGCACCACTTGCTGGCCGCCAGACAGAGAGGGTTTCCGTTGAGCGTGCCGGCGTGGACCACCTTCCCGCTCACCACCGTTTCAAAAAACCGCTCCCGACCCACCAAAGCCGCGAAAGGAACACCGCCCCCGATCGCTTTCCCTAGGACCGTCAGGTCGGGTGAAGCTCCGTAAAATGTCTGCGCCCCTCCGGCCCCGTAACGAAACCCGGTGATCGTTTCATCCGCAATCATCAGGGCGCCCTCTGCATCGCAAAGCTCGCGGATCGCATCCAGCAGACCCGGGATCGGCTCAATACAACTCGTGTTGCAGCCGCAAGGCTCAAACACAATCGCCGCAATCTGGCCGTGGTATTGCGCCACACGCCGACGCAGGTGCTCAATGTCGTTCCAACGTGCCACGACAAATCGTTCCGTGACCTCCGAAATGATTCCCGCGCTCGGATGCAACCGCGAGGGAGCTTCTTCCTCCCCCCACTTGTCAGGTGGCGGCGCAAAACCCACCAGGCCCTCGTCGCCCCAGCCGTGGTAGTGCCCCTCAAACCGCAAAATCAACGGCTTTCCCGTGTGCGCCCGCGCAATGCGGAACGCGGCGATCACCACCTCGGTAGCCGAACTGTTGAAGCGCACCCGCTCCGCGCTCGGGATCATCTTCTGCAGTCGCTCCGCCACCTCAATCTCAAGCTCCGACTGTGCCGCCCAATGCACCCCAAGCCGCGCCTGAGCGCCGATCGCATCGGCCATGCCTTCCGGCGCGTGTCCATATAAAATCGCGCCCTGGCCGCATTGAAAATCAATGAATTCGTTGCCATCGACATCATACAAACGCCCCCCACGACCATGCGAAAAATAAAGAGGCACTGGCATCTCCATTTTACGAATGCCCGAATTGACACCCCCGGCAATGGACTGCTGAGCGCGTTCGAAAAGCGCCTGAGATTTTGGAAATGGGGAGGAAAGGGAACTCATAATTAAAGAAAACGATAAAACAGGTTATTAAAAATCAAAACCACAGATACCAGCCGCAACAGTCACTAAGGAAAGACGCTCCCTCCAGCGAGCCAGCGTCTCCCAGTCAACGCAGATGCACCGCAGACTCCAAGCGAGTTCAAGGCTGCGTACGGCAATATTTTCGTAACGAATTTTAGCCTGACGCTAAAGGGCTATGGCACGCACTCCCACCGAAAAGGACGCATTTGGGGCGTTAACAAGGACTTGGCAGGCTTGGTGAAACCAACCTGGCGCCATGCAGGCCGGATTCACAGGAACAGCCTCGCCGACTTCTTCCACGGGGGGTGTATAAAAATAACGCCAAACGTTCTCATCAAGGAAACGGCCTGCGGCAAGCCGACCGACAACCCCATCGTCCTCCCTCTCACGCTGGGCCGCAAAATGACCCGCGTGAACAGCTCGCGATTCGGCCTCAAGTGCTGTAAACTCTATTTCCGGTTCCCATGCATTACCTCCAACAAAGCTCCATCGACTGCCCTTGGTGCGGCGAAGTTTTCGACACCACCATCGACACCTCGCAAGGCGACCACGAACACATCGAAGATTGCTCGGTCTGCTGCCGTCCCATTTCCGTTTCTGTCCAATGCGAACCCGGAGAGATCTTCTCCGTCCAGAGCGGCCGGCCATAAAAGTCGTTTGACCCGCGAGCTCTGCCCGCCACCCGCGAGCTCTGCCCGCCACCCGCGAGCTCTGCTCGCCACCCGCGAGCTCTGCTCGCCACCAGCAATCTCTGCCCGCCACCCCCAGCGAGCTCTGCTCGCCCCCCAAAGTGTAGACGCCTTGCCGGGCGCACCGAAAAAAAGGCCGCCGAAAACAATCGGCGGCCTTTTCCTTGCTCACGCTGAGCCGCTCAAAAGCGGCCTATTTCTTGGTCTCGGAAGCCGGCATGGGCTCCTTGGCGCCAATGGTCACTTTTTTTGCCTCCCAACCGTCCTCGTGTCTGAGGGCCTGACCGCGCACTGTCGTTCCGATGGTAATGGAGCTGAAAGTCGACGGCTTGTTGTCAGCCATGATTTCGGTTTGCTCGTCGACCTTGAATTTACGCTCCTTCGCTTTTCCGTTCAGTGTGAAGGTTTTAGCCGCATTATCCACGGCCACCACGTTACCTTGGAAGGGGATGGCGCGCAGGGGTTGGGCCGTGGTTTTTTCCGCGGTTTTAGTTTCCCCTGTTTTGGTTTCAGCGGCCTGCGCGAGGCCTCCGAAATGCATTCCAGCCACAAACACTCCTAGCCCAATTAATCCCAATCGCTTCATAGGTTCCTTTCGTTTGTCCGGTGCGCCAGGGTCGCCCTGGGCGCACGCGTTTCCAGATGTCTCGCCTCTGAGGAGCCGCTCCACCCGCGGAGCTACCCCCCCAAAAGTGACCACATCCCATTAGCAGATCGTGCTTGGCCACCGCATTGGTCGCCTCAGCCGCCCGGTCGCCTCAGCCCAACCTCGCCGCCAGCGCATCACCCAACAAACGGGTACACGCCGCCGCCACCGTTTCGGGAGTCCCGGAAGCATCAACGACCCGAATAAAGGGCCGATCAAGGGACAAAAAGATTTTCCGGACCGCCTCCAAGGCTTCGAGACGCTCAAAGGCGTCCGCGCCACCGCCCCTTGCACGGATCCGCTCCAAAGAGAGAGCGGGCTCGCAATCCAGCAACAGTACCAGGTCGGGCTGGGGCGCGAATTCCTCATTCATTCGAAGGACGGCCTCAGGGTCAGCCCCCCTCGCCCCCTGATAAGCCGCCGTGGAGAAATAGTACCGGTCCAGCAGCACGACCGCATGGCGTTCCAACCCCGGAGCGATGACCGCCGCCACGTGGGCGCGCCGGTCCAGGACAAAAAGCTCCAGTTCAGCCTCCAGCGGCAGGCGCCCTTGCACCGCAGACTCGCGCAGACGCCTCCCGTGCGGGCCATTGGTGGGCTCCCGACTGGAGACCGTGGCGTACCCTTTCGCCTCACAATAGGCAGCCAGATGACGCAGCACCGTGCTCTTCCCGGCGCCATCAACCCCTTCAACCACCACCAAAAAGCCGCTTTTTGCCATGTTTGCCATCGTTCCCCCCTTTATTTTTCACCGGCCACCTGAAACCCCTCCGCCTCCAAAAACGCGCGCACCCGGGAGGGTTGATCCCCCTGGACTTCCACCACCCGACCGCGCACCGTGCCCCCGCAACCACAGCCCGATCTGAGTCTTTTCCCAAGCGCCTCAATGGCGGCCTCCGTGTGCTGGGGCCCAAAACCGTCCACCAAAAGCACAGTTTTGCCGCCACGATGCGCCTTTTCCCTGCGCAACACCACGCGGCCCGGCTTTACGTCGATCGGAGGCGCCGCTTCGGGTTGCACGGCTGCGGGACCGGCGGGAAGCCCGTCCAGTTGCAGGGAGGCAAAAGCCGGGTTCAGCCCGCCTTGGGGGCCGTTAGTGGATATACGTTTGCTTGGGGAAGCCATGGCTGTTTCTAAGGGAGAACAGTATCTGCACACCGCGCGTCGAAGGCCTAGAACTTTCAATTCCCGTCCTCCCGCCCTTTTTTTGGGACGCGGAGACAGGAAAAAAGGGGGGCTTCCGTGCGTTCCCCTTTGCAAGAAGCCCCGTTTGGCCTTTTTAATGAGGGGGTCACCCTGATGAAAGTTTCCGATCTCCGAGGCATCCTCCAGTACGTCCCGCGTTTCCGGGAGAAAATCTTCGTGGTTGCGCTCGACGGCGAAGTGGCCGCTTCGCCCAATCTTGGCAACCTCCTGCTCGACCTCGCCGTGTTGCGCTCGCTGAGCATCAGGGTCGTCCTCGTGCACGGCTGCGCCGCCCAACTCATCCAACTCGGCCAGGAAAGAGGGATCGCCATCTCCAACTCGGACGGCACCGGCATCACCGACGAAGCCACGCTCAAGCTGGGAGTGGAGGCAAGCCACTCCGTGCTGCAGGAACTCATGCAGGGGCTTTCGTCTGTCGACCTGCGCGCCGCGTACGCAAACGTGATCGTGGCGCACCCGGCGGGCATCCTCAACGGGGTAGACACCCTTCATACCGGCAGAGTCGAGCGGGTCGATACCGCGACCCTCCAGTGTTTCTTGAACGAAGGCATCATTCCGGTGATCCAACCCATCGGCTTCGATGGGGAGGGACACACCTTCCGCGTCAACTCCGACTCGGTCGCGCTCGAAGTCGCAGAGACCATGCGCGCCCTTAAAATCATCTACCTCTCCCACAGGGGAACGCTGCGCGTGGGAGAAACCATTGTGAGGCAGTTGTCTGTGGCCGAAACCGAGGAAGTCCTGCGCAAACGGCGCACCTCGATGGAGGCGTCCATGGTGTCCAAACTCGAACATGCCGCCCGCGCCTGCCGCAAAGGCATCGCCCGGGTCCACCTTCTTGACGGGACCGAAAACGAAGCTCTCCTGAGTGAAATCTTCAGCCATGAGGGCATCGGCACCATGGTGTACTCCAACGAATACCAGCAAATGCGGCGGGCCCTCAAAAAGGATCTGCGCCACATTATGGCTCTCATCCGGGAGTCCATCGCCAATGCCGAACTCGTCAAACGTTCCAGGGCCGACATGCTCGCCGCCCTCGACGACTACTGGTTGCTGGAAATCGACCGCAATCTGGCCGGCTGCGTGGCCGTCCACTTTTACCCGGAAGAGCAAACCGCCGAACTCGCCTGCTTGTACGTGGCAAAGAGCCACGAAGGCCAGGGCTTCGGCCGGAAACTGATGGCCTTTGCCGAACAACTTGCCGCCAAAAAGGGCGCCAAATGGCTGCTGGCTCTCTCCACCCAGGCTTACAACTTTTTCCAGCAAAAGGGCGGTTTCATCGAGGTCGGCCCCGAAGAACTGCCCCCCGAGCGCCGCCGCAAGTGGGAAGCCAGCGGCCGCAATTCCAAAATCATGCGCAAGGCCACCGCCCAACTCGCCCCTCCCACCCCTCCGGTGGCCGCCCAGTAACCGCCAGCCCCCCACGACGCCATGCAACCGCTCTGGATCGACGGCCTCGTTGTCGCCGCGTATTTCACGATCATCATCTACATCGGGCTCCGTGCAGGCCGCGGCGAACGCTCGATGGAATCCTTCGCCCTGGGGGACCGCAACATCCCTTGGTGGGCCGTCATGGCCTCCATTCTCGCGGCGGAAATCAGCGCGGCCACCTTCCTCGGCGCCCCGGGCGAGGGCTACGCGATGCGCAACTTCACCTACGCGCAGCTGGCGCTGGGCACCATCATCGCGCGCTTCATCATCGCCGGGGTCTTCATCAAGCCCTTCTACGACTTCCGCGTCGTCTCCATCTACCAGTATCTCTCCCTCCGTTTCGGCGCCCAAACCCGCAACGCCTCCTCCGCCCTCTTTTTGGTGACCCGCGCCCTCGCCAGCGGCACGCGCCTGTACGTGGCCGCGATCGTGATCGTCATGACCTACGAACAGATCACCGGCCTGAGCCTCGACCCGTTCCAGCAAGTAGGCGTGTATTCCGTCGCCCTGCTCTTTCTTACCGGCATCACAGCCCTCTACACCGCCGCCGGCGGCATCAAGGCGGTTGTGTGGACCGATTTAATTCAGGCCACGCTCATGTTTGGCTCCCTTGGGTTCGCCATCTGGACCCTTCTAGACAGAGTCCCAAACGGTTGGTCCGGGGTGCTGTCCGTGCTAAACGGCCCGAAAGACTTCGCCATTCTGGATCTCGGGATTAACCCAGACACCGGCTTCTGGGAAAACGTCCGCTCTATTTTGGAGAGCGAATACACAATCTGGGCCGCCCTGATCGGTTCGACCTTCACGACGATGGCGACCCATGGAACCGACCAGGACATGGTTCAGCGCATGCTGACGGCCAAAAACCACCAGCGCTCCCGCTTTTCACTGATTCTTTCCGGCCTCGCCGACCTGCCTCTCGTCCTCTGTTTCCTCTTGGTGGGAATGCTTCTGTGGGTCCACTACCAGCAACCAGGCAAGGACGCACCCTTCGCCTTTTTCATCGTCAATGAGCTGCCCCCAGGGGTCCGGGGAATCCTTTTCGCCGGAATTTTTGCCACCGCCATGGGCTCCTTGAGCACCGCTTTAAACGCACTCGCCACCAGTTTCACAGAGGACTGGTATAAAACCCATATCCGGCCCCAAGCCACCGACACCCAAATTCTCAGGGCGGCGCGCATCAGTACGGTCGTGTTTTCCCTGATTCTGGTGCTTATCGGAGCGGGCACCGCTTACGCAAAAATCGTGCTTCACGCCCGGATCATCCCGATTGTTCTGGGTATTTTCGGGTACACCTACGGCTCCCTGCTGGGGGTGTTTCTCGTTGGATTGCTCACTCGCAGGCGCGGCAGCGAACGGGGCAACCTGTGCGCGATGCTTGCTGGTTTTGTCGTGGTGGCCCTCTTGAGCGGCCTGCACAACGACCTTTGGGCGCTGGCCCATCCCTCCCCTGCGGCAGGGGGCGTGCTGCCTCTTCTCTGGAAACCAGCGTGGCTTCCGACCATCGAATTTCCCTGGCGCATCGCCTTCGGCACGATCGTGACCGCCTCCGTCGCCCTCCTTTTTAAAACACCCGAAAGCCAGCTCGCTATCGCCGCGGCACACCTCGCTTCGATGCGCGATCGCAACGACCGGGAGGATGCGGCGCGGGTCCAGAGCTAAGGCGTGGGCACCTTTTCCGGAAGCGAAGGCAGTTTTTGGGGTGAGAAGGCCTGGGCGGTCCGAAAAAAAGGGCCCGGCAAAGGGATCCCGACACAGTCAACATCAATCTGAGCTTCGATTGTAACTATTCCCTCGAATCTGGAGCCTTTTTGCTTGTCGAGATTTCCCCGGCTTTTAACCTCCGTGCACCGCATCGGCGACGATGAGGAGCCTGTGAATAACTTGTGAATAAAGCCGCACAACTTCCGAATTTGTCCCCCAGAATGCATGACCCGATGGGGTTACGCCTGAATCACAATCCTTCGGAACGACGAACAGCCACAGCAGGGCATTTTGAATCTCAACCAGAGGCAGATCAATTACTTACAAATCAAATCCCGGCCCACAACAGACACCCGGCCTGCACTCCGGGCGCTTGGAACTGAGCCCCTCTCCCTCCCCGCTGGATTCTGCCGCTCCGACTTGTGCATTACTAGCTCCGCCCCTTTTTCCTGTGGCCATCCCAAACGACACCCCTCCCTCCCCCACTCCCGCTGAAAGCCTCTGGGCAGAAGTGGCCGAGACCCTGCGCTCGGAAGTCAGCACAGACACCTTTCGCCGCTGGTTTGAAGACGTACGCGCCGTCGCCGGAGATGAAGTCAGCCTGACCCTCTGTGTCCCAAACTCCATCCACCAGCTTTGGATTGAGAGCAACTACCAGTCCCTGCTGCGTTCCGCCCTGATGCTCGCGACCGGCAAGGGCCGGGAAATCCGTTTTGTGTTCGATACCGCGACGCCTCCAAGCGCGGAGCGACTCCCCGAGGAAATCGAAGAGGTCCAGCCGGCCTCCACGAAAGCCCCGGTAAGCAACGGACTCAATCCGCGTAATACTTTCAGCTCTTTTGTGGTGGGTTCCAACAACCAGTTCGCCCACGCCGCCTGCTGCGCCGTCGCAGCGGGCCCTGGGAAGACTTACAACCCTCTCTTCATTTACAGCGGGGTTGGCTTGGGCAAAACCCACCTGATGCACGCCATCGGTCACCACATCCTGGCGACGAAGAAAAACGCGAAGGTGATGTACATCACCTCGGAGCACTTCACCAACGAGTTCATCGAAGCGATCCAAACAGGCACCCTGGTCAAGTTCCGGAAACGCTACCGCCAGGCGGAAGTGCTTTTGATCGACGACATTCAGTTTTTGGCCGGGAAGGAACGCTCGCAGGAGGAATTCTTCCACACCTTTAACGCCCTCTTCGACGGCCACAAACAGATCGTCCTCTCCAGCGACCGTCCTCCCTCGGAGATCGCCAATCTGGAGGCGCGCCTTGTCTCGCGCTTTGAATGGGGTTTGACGGCGGAAATGCTGGCGCCTGACGTGGAGACACGGACGGCGATCCTGCGCAAAAAGATGGAAGGGATGCAGGTCAAACTAGCCCCCGAAATCATCGATTTCCTCGCCCTCAAAGTGCGCACCAACGTGCGCCGTCTTGAAGGCGCCCTCATGCGCGTCGCCTCCTACGCTTCGCTCAACGAGGGTAAAATGCCCTCCATCGAGCGCATCGAAATGCTCCTGAAAGACATCCTCCAGGAGGAAGCGCGCCGCGCCGTTACCATCGAACAGATTCAACGCCGCGTGGCCGAACACTTCGACGTGCGCCTCGCGGACATGACCAGCAAACGGCGCCCCGCCAACATCGCGTTCCCAAGGCAGATCGCCATGTACCTCTCCAGGGAACTCACCCGCGCCTCCCTTTCAGAAATCGGCGAGGCTTTCGGAGGCCGGGACCACGGAACCGTCCTGCATGCGCACCGCCAAATTCTGGACAAAATCTCCAAGGACGACCGCACCAAGCAAGTGGTTTCCTTTCTGGACACCCAACTTCAACGCTGAGGAGCCCCCCCTCAAAAATTAGAAAAACAACCTGCCTCACTCGCCTTCAGGCCTCAAAAGCGTAAAAAAACACCGTTTTGCCGCCCCCAAGCCTCCCCTCCGAGTGAGTTCTCTTGCCTCTTAAGGCATCCTTCTTCAAAACAAATCGTATGAGATTCAGTGTCTCCAAAGACATATTGCTATCAGGGCTGCAAACCGTGCAGAACGTCGTTAGTTCACGCAGTACCCTTCCCATCCTCGCCAATGTGAGAATTCAAGCGGAGGAGGGAAAACTGCGCTTCACTACGACCGATTTGGACGTCGGCGTCACCTGCATCACCGATGCCGTGGTCGAACGTTACGGCGGCACCACCCTGCCGGTGAAGCGCCTGGCGGGAATCATCCGCGAATTGCCTCAGGGTGAAGTCCATATCGAGGTCGACGCAAAAAACATCGCCTCCCTCCGCTGCGGCCAGATTTTCTTCAAAATCCACGGCCTGCCCGCCGATGAATTCCCTCCCTTCCCCGAGTTTGAGGACTGCAAGGTCTTCCTACTCAAGCAAGGCGAGGTGAAGGACGCCCTCCGCAAGACCTCCTACGCCATCTCCACCGATGAGACGCGCTACGTGCTCAACGGCATCCTCTTTTCCTTCAAAGACAGCCGCCTCACCATGGTCGCCACCGACGGGCGCCGCCTGGGCCTGGTCGACTTGGAGGTGGAATTCCCTCAAAGCGACGAGGTTGACGTCATCGTGCCCACCAAGTGCATCAACGAACTGGCCCGCCTCACAGGCGACGCCGGCGAAATGAAAATGTACGTCTCCCAAAACCAGGTCGCCTTCGACGTCGGCACCACACGCCTCGTTTCCAAATTAGTCGAAGGCAACTACCCCAACTACAGGCAGGTCATCCCCACCGAAGTGCGCGAACGCGTCACGTTGGAGCGCGACTTGTTCCTGTCGGCGGTCCACCGCGTTTCGCTGCTTTCCAGTGAAAAGAGCAACTCGGTGAAACTGATCTTCACAAAGAACAATTTGGAAATCGCAGCCAACACCCCCGATGTGGGCGAGGCTAAGGAATCCATCCCTGTGGTTTACAAGGGGGCAGACATGGCCATCGCATTCAATCCTGAATACCTCATGGCGCCGCTCCGCGCGCTGCCTAATGACGAGGTGTATCTGGACTTGATTGATGAAATGAGCCCCGGCGTCGTGAAGATACAGAGCCCGTTTTTGTATGTAATCATGCCGATGCGAGTTAGTTAACGACCCAGCGCTGCGGGGATGTTTTTTTGACTTTAGGGTTGCGAATCCGCCCCCTTTTCTTATCATCCCCTCCCCGCTCCTTGGAGGACTTATCCCCCAGGAAGTTTTGGAAAATGCTCACGTGGCGGAATTGGCAGACGCGTACGGCTCAGGACCGTATGGGGTAACCCGTGGAGGTTCGAGTCCTCTCGTGAGCACCACCCTTTCATCGAAAGAGTCTATGGTCGGGAATCGACGCAAGGGCGTCGGCTTCGAATCGGCTTCGAATCGGCTTCGAATCTAAAAGGGCGTGCCAGCAACCGCCATTCAGCACGCCACCCCGACCAAGCGGCCAAAAAAACGCGCACGGCCCCAGCACTATTTCCGGCAGAAAAGAGCACGTAGGCATCGAGAAAAATCCGCATGGGTTTTTATTTTACACCCCGTTGGGCAAGCACCTGTGCCAGTTCGGATTCGGCGACATTGAACTCCTCGATCCGCTCTGGCGTGTAAATTTCCAACGGCAATATCAAAGCGGGGCGCAGAAGGATTCCTTCTGGCGTTGTTTCGGCAATGAGGCTGTCCTGAGGCCGAATGCCAGCGGCTTTTCGCATTTCTGCGGGAAGGGCGATCAAACCGCGTCCTGAGACTGAAAGAGTGGCTCGCATCTGCGAGGGCCGGCGTGAACGCGGATGGATTCGGCCGGTTGAAAGTGGGGTGAAAAAACGGGCATGAAAGTTGCTCTAGGGCGCTCCATGTTTTCTTTTTTACAGAGAAAAGGAAAAGACTTGGATCGAAGGGGTGAAGAAAAATCGCCT
>CANJZW010000049.1 GCA_947479475.1 Chthoniobacteraceae bacterium | reverse complement strand
TGTAAATCTCATGGGACAGCAGCCACACAGAAAAAGAAAAAGACGGTCGTAAAAGTTGCAAATGCCTCTGTTCAGAATCCGCCTCCGTTACTCTGTACCATTCTTCTAAATCCCACGTTTTCGCCAGGCTGTGGGATGGCTGTGAAAAATAAACATGGATCCCATCCCAACAAAGGTCCGCTGGTGGTTGCTCGCTGAGGCGTGCGTTTTTGGATTGCCTGCAACGCTACTGACGCTGATGACATCGCCGTTTCTTTTGCTTTGTGGATGGCCTGGGATTCGGCGGGCATGGGTTCTCCAATCGTCCGGTGAAATGGTAAAACGGGGACAAACTAAATTTAGAAAACTTCAGAAGGCGCGGGCGGAACAGGCAGTATAATTTGCCCCGCAAGCTCATGGATGCAACCTAGGGCTCTTTTGTGCGACCCGTGGGCGGAGCGTTGGGCAAAGGACCTTCAATATGGCAACCCGAACGGTCCCGCGGGAAGAATGGCGCGGCTTCTGCGCGAGTGCGGGATTTGCAGCAAGACGCTGAGTTTTACGGGCGAACCCGATTCGAAAGGCTACTTGGAGGAGGTCTTTTTAGACGCTTGGGAGCGTTACCTGTAGCCAGTCGGGTCCGTTTCTTGTCGGTAGAGCTCCCACCTAGGGCTCGTCCTGTGCGCCCGTTCCCGTCCGCAAACGGGTGAATATCCTCAAAGCGGTAGTGCAGGATCGCCGAGGTGAGGACCGGCGAGAGTTCGGGGGCCCGGGTATTCCACCATTCCAGGAGTTCCTTAACGCTCCCGCGTCCAGGTTGAAGAAATCGTGCCGGGGGGGGAGCAATTTCCTTTTGCACGACTGTCGACCCGGCGCCTGGGCCTTCACTCGGCGTGCGAACGTCTCCTGACGCTTGATTGTCAGGCCCAGAGGGCGGCGTCGGTCACGCGCGGCGCCCTGTATCTGGGATACCCCTTCCAAGGGGTGCCTCGGAGACATGGCCGGCTGCTTTGCTCGCGGGACTTCGGCCGCTCGACGGCCAAGCGAGCCTCACTGGCCCGGCTAAAGTATCTGCCGTAACTGGATTGTGTCGATGACCTTGTCCGCGGCAAGCGCATTGGTGATTACCACCAGCCAGGTGCCCGGCTTGCACCACTCCCTGCGCTTCAAATAAGCCATCGCATTCACAATGGTAGTCTCCGGATCCTCTGAAAACTCCATCAGGAACGGCTCGACCCCCCACGGCAATAGGAGCTGCCGGAATATCGACTCAACGTCTGTAAACGCATAAATCGGAACGCCCCGAGCGCGCAGCGCTCCCAGAACATAGGCAAGGTAGCCGCTACGGGTGAACACGATGATCCCGGACTCTCCGAGCTCCTGCGCCAGAAGCGCGGCCGACCGCAGCATCTTGGATTTCGGCTCCTTTAGCTGGATCCTCGAGTTGAGCATCTTCGGAACGGATGGCTCCATCGTCCCGATGATGTCCTTGAGCACTTTGACAGACTCCAACGGGTAGGAGCCCGTGGTGGTTTCGCCGGACAGCATGACGGCGTCTGCCTGTTCGCGGATTGCGTTCGAAACGTCCGAAATCTCGGCACGCGTCGGCATGGGCGAATGGATCATCGTCTCCAGCAGGTGGGTGGCGATGATTACCGGCTTCCCTTCCGCCTGGCACGCTAGGACCAACTCCGTTTGGACGAGCGGCAGCCGGTGGTAGTCGATCTCGATTCCCCGATCCCCGCGCGCGACCATGATCGCATCCGCCGCACGGATGATCTCGACCATATTCCGTACCCCCGCCTGATCCTCGATCTTCGCGATGATTTTGGCCGTCGATCCCAGCGCCGTGAGGGTCCTGCGCAGGATATGGACGTCCTCGGCCTCGCGGACGAACGAAAGCGCGACAAAATCAATGCCGGCGTCGACACCGGCCTTCAGGTCGTCGTGGTCTTTTTTGGTCAGGGAGGGCAAATTAACATACACTCCGGGCAGGTTGATGTGCCGCTTGGACCCCATTCTACCTGGGGTGAGAACCTCGCAACGGACATGCTCGGCGTCCTTTTCAACGACGCGCATCCGGATCAGGCCACTATCCACAAGGACAATCTTGCCAACCTCGAGGTCTGCGGGAAGGCCGGGATAGTTCACACTGACCGAGGGAATGTCCCCGGTGGGGGAAGCCCCCTCTATGTGAAACTCCAGACGATCCCCGACCGCCAGCGTAAGCGGCACTTCCAGCACGCCTGTCCGAATCTCCGGGCCTTTCACATCCATCATCACACCCACGTGACGGCCCATCTCGGAGGAGACCTCCCGGATAAACCAGATGGCGTCGGCGACCCACTGGTGAGAGGCGTGTGCCATGTTGAGGCGCATGATGTCCACGCCTTCAACGATCAGCTTTCCCAGCATCTCCTTGGAGTCCGTGGCCGGTCCGAGGGTCGCTATGATTTTGGTGTGCCTGTAAGGACCGCGCATAAGATTCATGCCACCCCTTGCTTGAGCATGAAGCGGGCCAGTGCCCGTACGGGGAGGTGACACTCCAGTTTCACGCGTCTTTAACGCTCCCTAGTCCGGGCTGAAGAATTCGTGCCGGGGGGTGAAAAGCAATTTTCGTAAAACGCATGGTCGGTGATAATGGCCTAAGTTTTGGCTCAAAACATGATCCTGTTGTCGCGAAGAAGCTATGTTCCATACCGCGAAAATCTATTTTTCCTCAAAGCCTTGCTGCTGAAAGCATTTTCAGGACCGGGCATCCTCTTCCCTTTCCTAAGATGAAGCTCTTCTGGTCTCTCTTTGCTCTTGTGCTCCTCGCACCCTTAGTAACTGAGGGAGCTGACTCAGAGTCAGCGGCTGTGATGAATGAGCGGCACCGTGCACGCTCAAAGCCATCGGCGGCTAAGCCTGGCGGCGGCGCCTAACTTCCATCCAAAAAAATCTCTTTCCAATTTTTAGCTGCACCACCCGTTTCAGTGAGATCGCAGGCGGGCGCGAAGGGTCTCCTGAAGGGTTTCACGGACGGTATCGCAGGGGAAACGCTCCAAGACTTCGTTGAGAAAGCCGTAGGTGATCAGGCGGTAGGCGTCGCGGGCGGGAATTCCACGCGACTGCATATAAAACAACTCCTCGGCATCGATTTCTCCGGTGGTTGCACCGTGTGAACAGCGAACGTCATCGGCTAAAATTTCCAAGCCGGGCAGGGAGTTTGCCTCAGCATCGGGACTGAGAATGAGGTTGCGTACTTTCTGGAAGGCATCCGACTTGTGGGCATGTGGTTCAACGCGGATGAGGCCCGAGACGGTCGTCTTTGCCTGATCGTACAGGGTGTTTTTGTACAAAAGATCGCTGTAGGTTTCCGGCGAACGATGGTCCTGTAGCGTGCGTTGGTCGAATTCTTGTGCAGAGTCGGCAACGGTGGCTGCGAGCATGTCGCAACGGGCCGCAGCGCCCGTGAGTCTGCTGAGGCTCTCGCTTCGGGAAAAGGCGCCCCCCAGATGGAGCCCCAAATGGATTGACGAACCGCGCTTGGCGACGGTTGTGGCATTGGTGTGTAGCGAGACAGTTTGGCGGCACCATTCCTGGACGGAAACGTAGCGCACTTCTGCTCCGGATCCGACGTGCAGGTCGTTGACGCCGCAGGCCATGTTGCGGGCTTCTCCAGCCGATTTGAACCAGTCCACCAAAGTCACCGAGCTATCCTCCTCCGCCACGATGATTGTGTGCGGAAAGACGGCCTGCCCGGAACCGGCGAGCCAATGAAAGGCTTCCAAGGGAGCAGAGAGACGTACACCCTTCGGTACGTATAAAAAGGAACCTTCCTTGACCGATGCCCCGTGGAGCGCCTGAAACTTCGCCGATCCCAAAACGGAATCGGTTTGCATAAAGTAGCGGGCCACAAGATCAGAGTGGGAAACAAGAGCCTCGGAAAGAGGAAGCCAGACAACGCCCGCCTTGGCCAGTTCGGGGGCGGCGCGACGAGCGACAAGTTGGTCGTTTGCAAAAACGAACGAGCCCAGCGAGGTTTTGAGTCCGTTGGAAGCCGCGACAAGCTCTGCGCTGATTTCGCGGGCCACGGGTCTGGCGGGCGTGAAATCCTGAGGGTCGAAAGCTTTGATGTTGCAGAAGCGCCAGAACTCGTCCCGGCGCGTTGGCATGGGGAGGGTCTCAAAGGCTGAGGCGGCCGCCGTCTTGGTACTGCGAAACCATTCTGGAAGGGTAGCCGACGCCGGTGCGTCTTGGAGAAGAGAATCAGTCATGAAGAAGGGTCTGGGCTGGCTTGCAGCCCGGGCTTAAGGAATCCGCGAAGCCGAGATGTAAAAAAACACTGCAGTCTTCAGCGATGCGGGGGAGAAGTTTTGTAAGGACGGCGGGATTAACCGACGGAACCCTCCATTTCGAGGTCAATGAGGCGCTTGAGTTCGACGGAGTACTCCATGGGAAACTCACGCACCAGGTCGTTCACGAACCCGTTGACGCTTAGGCTCATCGCTTGAGCTTCGGTAAGACCGCGCTGTTGCATGTAGAAGATTTGTTCCGCGCTGACCTGGCTCACCGAGGCTTCGTGCTGCACTGAATTTCCGGAGCCGCGGACGGTGATTGCGGGGTAGGTGTCGGTGCGACTCGTAGAGTTGATTAAGAGTGCGTCACATTCGGTGTTGTTTTTACAACCCTTGAGGTGTTTTGGAATGTGCACCTGGCCCCTGTAGGTGGCGCGGCCCTTGCCGATGGAGATGGATTTGGAGATCACGTTGGAGGTGGTCTCGTCAGCTGCGTGGATCATCTTTGCACCCGTATCCTGGTGCTGACCGTTGTTTGCGAGTGCGATGGAAATTACCTCTCCGCGCGCCTTGCGGCCCTTGAGAATGACTCCCGGGTATTTCATGGTGAGCCGCGAACCGATGTTGCAGTCGATCCAACGGACTTCCGCCTCTTCGTGGGCGACAGCTCGTTTTGTCACTAGATTGAACACGTTTGCGCTCCAGTTTTGAACGGTCACGTATTGAATTTTTGCACCCTTCATTGCGACGAGTTCAACCACCGCCGAATGCAGCGTGGCAGTTTCAAACTTCGGCGCTGTGCAGCCTTCCATGTACATCAATTCTGCGCCTTCGTCGGCGATGATGAGGGTGCGTTCGAACTGGCCGAAGTTTTCGGCATTGATTCGGAAGTAAGCCTGCAGAGGGTGCTTTAGCTTCACGCCCGGGGGCACGTAGATGAAAGAACCTCCGGAGAAAACTGCGGAGTTCAGAGCGCTAAATTTATTGTCGCCGGTCGGGATGACTTTCCCGAACCACTTTTTGAAAATCTCGGGATATTCTTTGAGCCCCTCGGTGGAACCGACGAAGATCACGCCTTCGTCGCCGAGCGCTTTTTTCATGTTTGAATAGACAGCCTCGGAGTCGAACTGCGCTTCGACGCCGGCGAGAAACTTACGTTCCTGTTCGGGGATTCCCAGTCGTTCAAAGGTGCGCTTGACGTCATCAGGCACCTCATCCCAAGAGCGGGTCGGGCGCTGTGAGTTGGCGAGATAATAGCGGATGTTTTCGAAGACGATGTTCTCGAGATCCTTGCTCGCCCAGTTCGTGGGCATGGGTTTTGAGAAGAAAACGTCCAGCGCCTTGTGGCGGAACTCGCGAATCCAGTCGGGTTCGCTTTTGACGTCGGCGATGTAGTCGATGGTTGCGTGCGAGAGGCCTGTGCCGGCATCGAAGGTGTGCTGCTCGGGGTAGTGGAAATCCCCCCGGGTGCGGTCGACGTCGATCTGCGAGATGACTTCGGTAGACATAGAAATGCTTTCTTTGGAAAGGGGTTAGGCGGAGGCGGATTCAGCGAGGTCTTCCCGGATCCAGTCGTAACCTTTGGATTCGAGTTCGTGGGCGAGTTCCGGGCCCGCAGTGCGCACAATGCGTCCGCCGACGAGGACGTGGACGACGTCCGGGGTGATGTAGTCCAAAAGGCGTTGATAGTGGGTGATCACCAGCATCCCAACGTTTGCACCGCGCTGGGCGTTTACTCCGGCAGCCACGATCTTGAGGGCGTCGATATCGAGGCCAGAATCTGTTTCATCAAGGATGGCGTAGGAGGGTTTGAGCATCGCCATCTGCAGGACTTCGTTCCGCTTTTTTTCTCCTCCCGAAAAGCCCTCGTTGACGGAGCGCGCAGTGAAAGTACGCGGGATTTCGAGGGTGTCCATTTCCTTGTAGAGCTCGCCGTAGTAGTCAACCGCGTCCAATTCTTCCCCCTCGGCCAGACGCGCTTGACGTGCGGCGCGGATGAAGTTGGCGTTGCTTACGCCGGGAATTTCAACGGGGTACTGGAAGGCAAGGAAGAGGCCGGCGCGGGCGCGGGCGTCTGGAGACAGGGGGAGGATGCTGGTGCCATCCAGAAGAACTTCACCGGAAGTGACTTCGTAGTCGGGGTGGCCGGCGATGATCTTTGATAGCGTGCTTTTACCAGAGCCGTTCGGACCCATGATGGCGTGGATCCGGCCTTTTTCGATCTCGAGGTTCAGCCCGCGCAAGATTTCCTGCCCCCCGACGACTCGGGCGTGAAGATTGTGGATTACAAGACTCATAGAAAAATAGTTTGGAAAGAGTGTCAGTTGCCGACCGGGGCTTTCGGTGCGGCTGGTGCGGCTGGTGCGCCGGCGAAGGAGGCGGAACGGCTGGATGCCGAGGTTTGCCTCGGGGCGGACGCGCAAGGGGCGCACAAGCCTCGGAAGGAAACTTCCTGCTGAGCGATGCTCACGCCTTCGGGGAGATTCCAAATCTGCTCTGGAGGCATGGGGGTGTGGAGGGGGATGTCCGTAATGGAGCCGCACTCGGAGCAAAACAAGTGGGCGTGCTCCTGAAGGTTGGCGCAGAAGCGGGAGGGTTCGCGCTCATGGTTGACCGCGCGTACGAGGCCGGTGGCAGTGAGGCTTTCGAGGCAGTTGTAAACCGTGGCCAGCGAAATGGAGGGCATGCGGTACTTGACTCGCATGAAAACTTCGACCGCGCTAGGGTGGTCGGCCCGAGCCATTAACGCTTCGAAGACAGCTTTGCGCTGTTCAGTTTGACGCATGCCCTTTTTCAGGAGGGGCGTCTCGCGGGCTGGAGGTTCGGTTTGGGGGAGCATGGCCCGGACACCCTACGCGCGGGCTGGTCCTTATCAAGAATTATTCTAATTAAGGGAACCTTTGGATGGAGAAACTTCCTCAAGAGCTCTTTGGCTGGAGCCGGTCCAGAATGGCCTCTACGTCGTAAACGCATCCCCCCCAGGTTCCTCCTCCGACCTGTTGGAGCGCTGCCCACAGGCGTGTGTCCGCCGGGAGTTTGGGATGCGGTTTGAAGTCTGGCTGGCGGGGGCGGCTGTCCAGCAGGGCCGCTCCCTGTTCGGCAGAAAAGCGTTGCTCGCCCTCTCCTACGAGGTCGAGGGAGCCCGTCATGTTCAAGCGGTCGATGATGATGCGGATCCAGTCGCCGTCGCGTACTTTTCCAATGCGTCCGCCGGCCAGCGCCTCTGGGCCGATGTGGCCGATACAGGCGCCAGTGGAGACGCCTGAAAACCGGGCGTCTGTGAGCAGTGCGACGTTTTTTCCAAAGGGAAGATGTTTGAGTGCCGAGGTGATTTGGTAGGTTTCTTCCATGCCCGTACCCAAGGGGCCGACACCCGCAAGGACCATGATGTCCCCTGCTTGGATGCGGCCTTCGCGGACTGCGGCGATGGCGGCGGCTTCGCTTGCAAACACGCGGGCCGGTCCTTCCTTGCGGTAGACCCCGTCGGAGTCGACCACGCTGGCGTCGATGGCGGTGCTTTTAATCACGGAGCCTTCAGGCGCGAGATTGCCCACGGGAAAGACAAGGGTGCTCGTCAACCCGCGCTCTCTGGCCTGCTCGGGGGACATGATCACGTCGTCTGGATCGACTCCGTCGAGTTCCTGGAGCAGTGCGCGGAATCGGAGCCGTCTTTCCGAACTTTCCCAGGCGTCCAGGTTTTCGCCGAGGGTTCGGCCCGTCGCCGTGAGAACGGCGGTGTCTAACAGGCCTGTTTTTCTAAGGTGAAGCATCACTTCGGGAACGCCGCCTGCGAGGAAGGCGCGGACGGTGGGGTGGAAGTTCGGACCGTTGGGGAGGACGTCGACAAGCCGTGGGACCTGCCGGTTGACCTCGATCCAATCGGAGACGGTGGGGCGTTGGAGCCCGGCGCTATGGGCGACTGCGGGGATGTGGAGGAGGAGGTTTGTGGAGCCTCCAAAGGCGGCGTGTACCACCATCGCGTTGCGCACGCTTGCCGGCGTGAGGATGTCGCGCATGGTGATGCCGCGACTTTCCAAGTGGGTGACTGCCCTCGCGGCTTGGGTGGCGAGGTCCGTCCACACGGGTTGGCCCGAAGGAGCGAGGGCGGAGTGAGGCAGGGCCATTCCCAGCGCCTCCGCAACCACCTGCGAGGTGGCGGCTGTTCCCAAAAACTGGCAGCCGCCTCCCGGGGAACCGCAGGCTCTGCATCCCAATTCAGCCGCCTCGGAAAGCGTGATTAGGCCCCGGGAAAAGCGCGCCCCGATCGTCTGGACGGCGCCCGCGTCCTCCCCGTTGCTTGGAGGAAGCGTGACCCCGCCAGGGACCAAGACGCAGGGGAGATCGTGCATGGCTGCAAGAGCCATCATCATCGCGGGCAGTCCCTTGTCGCAGGTTGCGATCCCAATCACGCCAGCCCGGCGGGGCAGGGACCGGATCAGGCGACGAAAAACCAGGGCCGAGTCGTTGCGGAAGGGCAGACTGTCGAACATTCCGGTGGTGCCCTGCGTGCGGCCATCACAGGGATCCGAGCAGTAGGCTGCAAAAGGCAGAAAGCCCTGGCGCCGGATTTCGTCGGCGGCTTCTTTGACCAACAGTCCGATTTCCCAATGGCCGGTGTGATACCCTAGCGCTACGGGTTTTCCGTCGGGCGCGCGCAAACCGCCCTGGGTGCTAAGGATCAGGAAAGACTTGTCCCCGACACAAGAGGGATCCCAGCCCATCCCTGCGTTTTGGGTCATGCCAAAAATATCGCCGCTGGGGCTCGTTGAGAGCAGAGACTCGGTAAGGGGTAGCGCACCCGACGGCCCCGGGGCTTTGGTGCGGATTTCGTAAATGGATTCGGCTTGGGAAAAAAGAGGGGGCGCCATGGGAGGCCTTCAACCTGGCAGAAATGAGGGGCGTTAGCTAGAGCCTGTCCATGAGGAGCCGGTTTTCACCCACGCTGTATTTTCCAAATTTGGAGACCTCGTTTTTTTGAGATTTTGGCGTTCATCTCCGGCCTCAAAAGACGAAAGACGCTGGCTTCGGGGTGGAAATGCGCAGAGCTGCGCCAAGACACACGGACCGTTTTTTTTGAGTCCCTCAAAAGAGGTGGGGAACCTCGGGAAAGACAAAGTTTGAGGACAGCCCCTCCCCGACAGGCGTCGATTGTTTCTGCCCGCTGCATCTTTCTAAGCCCTTGTCAGGCCCATAAGGGGAGTCTCCGCCAAAGTTGGGGGTGAGATGTGTTGTAATCGGCGCCTTCTATCTAGTCAATTGATCTGATACAGAGGAGTGACATGGATCGGGAAATCGAACGCTTAAGAGAAGCAAAGGCTGGCACCCAACAGTGGCGGCGGTGGGGCCCGTTCTTGAGTGAACGTCAATGGGGGACTGTGCGGGAGGACGATTCCGAGCACGGCAACAGCTGGGATACCTTTCCCCACGACCACGCGCGGCGTCGAGCCTACCGTTGGGGTGAGGACGGAATTCAGGGATGGACGGACCGCCAGTGCCGTCTGTGTTTCGCCCCGGCGCTTTGGAACGCGAGCGACACGATTCTTAAAGAGCGTCTTTTCGGGCTCAGTGGCTACGAGGGTAACCACGGAGAGGACGTCAAAGAGTGCTACTACTACCTGGACTCGACGCCGACGCACTCCTACACCAAGGCGCTCTACAAGTATCCGCAGGGCAAATATCCCTACACCGAATTGCGCTTGGAAAACCAGCGCCTGGGGCGGCTAGGGCCCGAGTTGGAACTGGCGGACATGGGAATGTTTGACGACGGGCGCTACTTTGACATTTTGCAGGAGGTTGCCAAGCGGACGCCTGAAGATCTTTTGTGGCGTATGACCGTGACCAATCACGGTCCGGATTCGGCGCCGCTGCACCTGCTTCCAACAGTCTGGTTCCGAAACATCTGGAGCTGGGAGAACAACCGGGAAAAGCCCCTCCGCCGTCCTGAAATCACGGGGGACGGAACCCGTCTTTTTGTACAACACGAGACGCTCGGGAAGTACGAGTTTTTCGCGGATTCCCCGGATCTGCCGGAAGCCCCAGCTTGGTTGTTCACTGAAAATGAAACCAATGTCCACAGCTTCTCAGGGGAACAAAACACCCAGCCCTATGTGAAGGATGCGTTTCACCGTTATCTCATCCACGGCGAGGAACGGGCGGTTCGCCCGGAACCCCGGGGCACGAAGGCGGCGGCGCATTTTCAATTCATGATCCCTGCGGGAGCGACGGTGACGGTGCGTTGCCGGTTGGTTCTGAGCGAAGAGAGTGAGGGGCGCGCCGGTGTCCCGGGTGTGTCCCCATTCGAGGGCTTTGAGGAAACGTTTGCGCAGCGCATCGCGGAGAGTGACGCCTTCTATGAGCGCGTGATTCCAACTGAGGTGACTCCGGCCGAACGCCTCATCTCCCGCCAGGGTTATGCGGGTCTGCTTTGGACCAAGCAGTTTTTCTACTACGTCGTCGAAGACTGGCTCAAAGGCGACAAAAACGCACCGCCTTCAGAGAATCGCCTGAAGGGGCGCAATGCAGACTGGCCTCATTTTTTTGCCAAGGACATCCTCTCGATGCCCGACAAATGGGAGTATCCGTGGTTTGCCGCGTGGGACACCGCCTTCCACATGATTCCGTTTTCTGTCGTGGATCCAGATTTTGCGAAGGAGCAACTTCTCCTGCTTTTGCGCGAGTGGTACATGCATCCCAACGGCCAGTTGCCGGCCTATGAGTGGAACTTTTCCGACGTGAACCCGCCCGTGCACGCGTGGGCCGTCTGGCGCGTGTACAAGATTGCGGATGCCAAAGGGAATCGGGATCTCTTCTTTTTGGAGCGCGCCTTTCAGAAGCTGCTTCTGAACTTCACCTGGTGGGTGAACCGGAAGGACGTTGAAGGACGGCACGTGTTTGGCGGCGGGTTTCTGGGGTTGGACAATATCGGGGTGTTCGACCGTTCGCGGCCGCTTCCGGGCGGCGGGCGGCTTAATCAGGCGGACGGCACGGCCTGGATGGCTTCGTTCTGTCTCACAATGCTTTCCATCTCGCTGGAACTGGCCTTGGAGAGGCCGGTCTACGAAGACATCGCCTCGAAGTTTTTCGAACACTTCGTCAATATTTGCGACGCCATCAATGCACTAGGCGGCACCGGGCTTTGGGACAGCACCGACGGGTTTTACTACGACCAGCTCATCATCAACCACAAGGAGCCCATCCCGCTGCGGATCCGTTCTCTGGTGGGACTGCTGCCAATGTGTTCGGTCAGCGTTCTTAAACAAAAAACCATCGACGCTCTTCCTAACTTCCGCAAAAGGATGGACTGGTTTTTGGTCAATCGGCCGGACCTTCTCAAATACATCACCGTGCGGCGGGCGGTGGGGAAAAACCCGGGGCGTTGTCTGCTGGCGATTCCCTCCGAGGCGCGCCTGCGCAAGTGTTTGGAATACATGGTGGATCCCCGGGAATTTTTGTCCCTTTTTGGGATACGCTCCCTGAGCAAGGCCCACGACGCAAAACCGTTCACCTTTGTGCACGAGGGACAAAGCCATGAAGTGGCCTACGCCCCCGGCGAGGCGACCTCCGACATGTTTGGTGGCAATTCCAACTGGCGCGGGCCGATTTGGTTTCCCATCAACTTCATGATCATCGAGGCCCTCGAGCGGTACGCTTATTTTTACGGGGATACTTTCACCATTGAATACCCCACAGGTTCAGGCCGGATGGCGAACCTCCGGGAAATTGCGATCGATTTGTGTGACCGGCTCATCTCGCTATTTGTCCCCGGCGAGGACGGATACCGGCCCTGTTTTGGCACGGCAAAGCGTTACACGGATGTCGAACACTGGAAGGAGTTGCTGCTTTTCCACGAGTATTTCCACGCTGAAACCGGGGAGGGCATCGGGGCCTCGCACCAGACGGGCTGGACGTCGCTGGTCGTGAGTCTGGTGCGCGACCGCCGGGAGGCGCTCCGGCAGGGAAAGGCTTAGCCGTTCGCTGCAGCCTGGGCGAAAGCGCCCCGGTGGCGGACGCCTTAAAATCCAGAGGGGTGATAATTTGCGGCGTGACTCACTAACCATTCAGGGAATATGGGTTACCTGTGATCAAGCGTCTATTCCCCCTAATCGCCCTTAGTTTTGCCTTCACATTACACGCGGCCGAACAGCCTGAGTTTGTCTGGGCTACTTCAGCCGGTGGCGTCCACCACGACAAAACGAGGGCCGTTAACGTGGATTCGAAGGGCAATGTCCTCCTCACGGGGGAATTCAATGGGCCCGCGAAATTTGGAAACGCGGAAATCTCCGGGGCGGGGTCGATGGATTTCTTCGTCACAAAATGCGATCCGACCGGCAAAATTCTTTGGACTCGTGCGGGTGGTGGCAGCGGCATAGACCGCGGTTATGCGGTTGTTGCGGATATGGCTGGGAATGTTTTTGCGGCGGGGCATTACCAGAGTAAGGACGCGGACTTCAGTGGGACAGCGGCCCCGCTGCGTGGTGAATACGATTTTTTTGTGGCGAAATACGATCCGGACGGCAACTTGGTTTGGTTGCGAACGGGTGGGGGAGAGGGATACGACTACGCGCACGGGTTGGCGATCGATCCGGAGGGGAACGTTATCGTGACCGGGGCGGTTGCGGGCAACGCGACTTTTTTGGACGTCGTGGTGGAAAATGGCCCGGGCAGCCGCCTGTTTTGCGCCAAATACAGTAACTCCGGCACACTGCTTTGGGCGAATACAACGACGGGCAAAGCCTCGGGCGCGGGGCATGGCGTCGCAACGGACGGAGCAGGGAATATCTACATAGGCGGACTGAACAGGGGTGTGGGTCAGTTTGGCAGCCAGGAGCTGAATACGGCCTCTGGGCAGGATTCGCTTGTGGCGAAACTAGACCCGAAGGGTGCTGTTTTGTGGGTGGCGCTTGCCCATGGAGACACGAGCTGCCTGGTGCATGAAATTACCTGCGACAAGCAGGGGCGTGTCTGGGTGGCAGGGATGTTTAAAAACCATGCGACCTTCGGCGCCGAAACTTTTGCGAGTGGCGGAGAAAAAGACAGCGACGCCTTCATCGCCCACTATGCCACCGACGGTTCCTTTAAATGGGCTCGTGCGGGCAAAGGGCCTGCAACGGACTACGGATTGGGGGTGGCTAACGACGGGTTAGGGCAGAGTTTTCTCTGCGGCATTTTTTCCGAGAACTTCCTGCTGGGTGGCGGCTCCCTTGCATCCAAGGGCAGCAGCGACATTTATGTGGCCGCATTTGACGAGGGCGGCAGCCTGCAATGGCTCACCCAGGCGGGCGGCAAGGGCGGTGACAATGCCTATTCGATGGTCCACGACGGCCGTGGCCACCTCGTTATTGGAGGCGCATTCAGCGGTGTCGCGACTTTTGGTTCGATCGAACTACACGATACGGGGGGAAGTGACTTGTACGCGGCAAAGTTGAAAGTGCCGGCTTCAGGAGCTCCGAAGGCCAAGTGATTGGAAGCGGGGCTTCCTCCTCGTTAGCTGGGTTGCCCTATCCGGTGTTCGTGGCCCGTGGGCGCTCTGGGTACGGCTTCGCGAATGTCGTGAACCAGCGCATCGACGTCCTCGGGGGTGGTGCTCCACGAACACATGAAGCGCGCGCCGCCGCCGATGAAGACGTAATATTTCCAGCCTCTGCGACGGAGCGTCTCGTGGGCGTGCTCGGGAAGTTCGGCGAAGACGGCGTTGGCTTCGACCGGGTACAAGACCCGGACGCCGGGAAGAACCGCGAGGGCGTCGCCGAGTCGACGCGCAAGGGCGTTGGCGCGGCTGGCGATTTTGAGCCAAAGGCTGTCGCGTAGAAGAACGGTCCAGGGTGCGGCGAGAAAGCGCATTTTCGAGGCGAGTTGACCGGCCTGCTTGCATCGGTAGGCAAACTCCTCACCAAGAGCGCGGTTGAAAAACACGACGGCTTCTCCCACGGGAGTTCCCAGTTTAGTTCCACCAAACGAAAGCACATCAACCCCCGCCTTCCACGTTAGTTCGGCGGGGGCTACGCCGAGGGAGGCCACGGCATTTGCAAAACGAGCCCCGTCCATGTGGACGCGCAGCCCGTGGCGTTTTGCGACCGCGCCGAGTGCGGCAACTTCCGTGGTTTGGTAAACGGTGCCTAGTTCGCTCGGGCAGCTCAAACTCAGGGCGCTGGGTTTGGGGTAATGAACGTCCCGACGTTTTGTCACCGTACGTTCTACGGCGGCGGGATCAAGTTTGCCGAGGGGGCCGGAGGTCAGAAGAAGTTTGGTGCCATTGGAAAAAAACTCTGGCGCCCCGCACTCGTCGGTTTCCACATGGGCGAATTCGTGCGTGATGACGCTGTGGTAGGACTGGCAGAGGGAGGCGAGAGCAAGGGAGTTTGCCGCCGTTCCGTTGAAGACAAAATAGACGTCGCAATCCGTTTCGAAGAGGTCGCGAAAGGCATCGCTGGCCTGAGCTGTGATGGGGTCGTCTCCGTAGGAAGGCATTTTTCCAATATTGGCCCTCAGGACTGCCTCCATGACTTCGGGACAGGCTCCCGAGGTGTTGTCGCTTGCAAACGTGTAATTGGCGGGGAGGTCCATTGGACGAGAACAGCGCAGCGGGTCTTGCGGGGCGATGTTATTCTCGGGTGGGGTTCAGTTGGTACAAAGGAACCCGCGCTGGGAGGGATGGAGGCCGAACACGTTTTTGCTTTCCCGCGCTGGAACTTGGCGGCATTTCAAAAATGAGGCAAAGAGAGCGCCCCGGGAGTGGGTTAACTTAGTGATTTTTTGTCTGATTAAATTTCCTTACATGAACCACCCCCTGCACCCCTCCCGTCGCGACTTTCTAAAGGCGGCATCGCTTTCCGCGGCACCGCTGTTTTTTCCGCATATTTTGAGGGGTCAGGCTCCGAAGCGGCTCCAGTTTGGGGCGATCGGGGTGGAGGGCAAAGGGAAGATCGACATCGTCAACACGGCCGCAGGCGCGGAGATTGTTGCTCTTTGTGATGTGGACCGGGTCCGTTTGGAGCGGGCCAAGGCGTTGTATCCGAATGCGCGGGTCTTTCAGGATTTCCGGGAAATGTTTGAGACGATGGGCGACAGGCTGGACGGGGTCACGGTAAGCACCCCGGACCACTCCCATTTTCCGGCGGCCTTGGATGCGATCCGCCGTGGCAAACACGTTTGTGTGCAAAAACCTCTGGTCAACCGCGTTTGGGAAGCCAACCAGTTGCTCGCGGCCGCGCGTGAAAAGAAGGTGTTTACGAACATGGGCAATCAGGGACACTTGATCGAGGGGCTTCGCCTCTTGAAGGAATATCTAGCGCTTGGGGTGATTGGCCGGGTGAAGGAGATCCATGTGTGGACGAACCGTCCGATCTGGCCCCAGGGCAGCAAGGCGCGCGACGGAATGGTGCCGGCGCAGGTGCCGGATTTCCTCAACTGGGATGCCTGGCTCGCGCAATGCCCGGAGCGTCCTTACCTGCCTGGCTTGCACCCCTTCGCATGGCGCGCACACCGCGAGTTTGGGTCCGGCGCGATGGGGGATATGGGTTGCCACACTCTGGATGGCCCCTTCTTTTCCTGCGATCTGGGGGATCCTTACCGGATATCGGCAGACGTCGACGACCTGACGGAGACCACCTTTCCTGCGTCTTCCACCATCACGTTGTTTCACAAAACGCCGCTCTTTGGGGAAGTCAAACTGGTGTGGTATGACGGCAGTCGCAAACCAGAGCGGCCGGCGGAGCTGGACGAATCCGAGGACTGGGCGAAGGCAAAGGCGGGTGCGTTGTATATCGGGGAGGAGGGGAAGCTGATCTGTATCGGCGACCATGCCGGCAAGCCGCGCCTGTTGCCCTATGCTAAACACGAGGACTGGCTGCTGAAGAAGAGCCCGCAGCCGACTTTGGCGCGCGCGACGGCGAAAAATCCCCAAATCGAGCTGGTGGAGGCGATTCTGGCCGGGAACCAGTGCGGTTCGAACTTCGAGTACGCCGTACCGCTGAGCCGCTACGGATTGCTGGGGAATATCGCGGTGTTAACTCCCGGAAAAGTGCTGGAGTGGGATTCCGCCGCACAGCGGTTCAAAAACAGCGAAGAGGCTAACCGTCTGCTCAAGCGCACCGCGGTTCGTAAGGGCTGGGAGTTTTGCGCATAGGTGAGGCTGGGAGGGAAGGGGTTGGCGGAAAGGGATCAACGCGGCTTTATGAATTTAAAGCAGCGGTGATCGCTTCCAGTCCACAGCCCGCGGGTGCTAGGGCCGGCGCGAGAGGGTTATGGGGAGGCTGGCAAGATTAGTCTCAACTAAATCGTGTCGATGACCTTGTCCTCGGCGTGGGCCGAGTGTGTGCGCCACCAGCTAGGCTCCGGTGCTGCTCCATGATCTTCGTTTCAGACGATGGCGTTTACTGATGGGGACGCGTTTGGGAGGACTATGCGTTCGACTAAGGAAGGCAGAGCCCTGTGCGGACAATTACGACTGCTGGCTGGGTGCCACTTGAGGAGTCGGCGCCGAGGGTTTTCCGGGAGCCGGTTTGTAAAAACTCACCAAACAACCGCCGAGAGCTGCGAGAAGAAGTCCCACCCAGAAACCGGGCTTGATTCCGGCAAACCCACCATCTGGCGGATGCAGGGCCACAGAAACTACGGCATTCACCACGGGAGCTCCTGAGAAAATAATGGCCATCACGACGGGAGGAGCTCCTTTGGCCCCAAAAGCCAGCAGAACCCCAAATGCACCGATGGCTCCCACAACCCCGGCGATCAGAGACCACCACATGCCGCCCGCTGGATATTTCCAGTCTGCTCCTTTGGCCCAGAGCAAGATTAGAGGAGCCAAAACTGCGGTTAGAAAGTAAGCAATCCCGACAAAAAGAAAGGCCTTGTAGCGACCGAACTCCTTGTCGGCCATTTGCATCTGGCCGTTGTGAAGGAAGACTCCATAGACCCCCCAGCTCACCACAGTTAAAAGGGCGAAGGCTAGCCAAGTCATTCCGGGATCTGAAGATGGGGCGGTAGAGTTCATGAGGTCGTATGAAAAGATTGGCAAGAGTGAAGGGGTTTTCAACAAAAAGCGATACGCCTTTTTCCTGTCTCGATTGAGCGAGGGAATGAGGTTGTCGAGTGGCGCGAGCCCGCGTTCTCAAGGTCGATGCCTCTCTGTGTGGAGCCTTTCAAGAGGGCGGGGGTATCTTTCCGGTGCCCTGTTTCAATCTGCGGCGTCCCCTTCCTTAGACAAATGGTAACTTGACGTATCGATTCACTACGCGTGAAATGAACACTCGGTCTTGATCGGCCGACTCTTACCAAAGAGTAAAACAGTTTGATTCATCTATGAACCACCGCATTGTCTCCTCCGTCCTGTGCATGGCCGCAGTCTCGCCACTCCTTCCGGGGGTAGCGCTGGCTCAAAACAAAGCGCCCAACGTTGTTGAAATTGAAGTCCAATACGCTGGGCCCGCCACCGTAGCAAAGGAACGGCTCTTGGCAAACATGCGCACCCGGGTCGGGCAGCCCTACTCGGAGCAGGTCGTGGAGGAGGATATTCGGAACCTTTACGCGACGGGAAACGTTGTGAACGTGCGTATTTTCGGTGAACCGAAGGGTGACGGGGTGAAAGTCATCGTCGTGCTGCAGGCCAAGGCGCGAGTCACGGCGGTTGATATTCAGGGCGCCCAGGAGATCAAGCTGAGCAAGATTCGGGAGAAAGTTTCCGTTAAACCCGGAGATTCCGCGAGTGAAGCGGCGATGGAGTCAGATCGACAGAAGATTTTGGAATTTTACGCGTCCAAGGGGTTCACGGACATCAGCGTGACCTACAAACTAAATGTCGATGACAAGTTGGGCACTGCCAAGGTCGTGTACACGATTGAGGAAGGTAAAAAGACGGCCATCAAGGCGGTTCTTTTTGAGGGGAACACGCACTTTAAAACGAGCGAACTACTCAAGGTGGTCAAAACCCGCAAGTACCGCGCGGTTTTGAGCCCCATTCTGAAGACCGGTCGCGTCGCCCAAGACCAATTGAGCGACGACGCGATTGCGCTTCGGGAGTTTTACCAGAACAAGGGGTATTCGGACGTGCAGGTGTCCGAGGCCAAGCTGAACAGGCTGAATGGCAAGGTTGAGGTCGTTTTCCGGATCGCGGAGGGGTCTGCTTATAAAGTGGGCAACGTTGCATTCAAGGGGGGGAAACTCTTTGGACAGGACCAGTTCGAGCGCGTCACAAAGCTGCGTTCGGGTGCCGTTTTTTCTCCGGCGGCCGTACAGGCTGATATTAAGGCCCTTCAGGACCTTTACGGGGCGAAGGGTTATGTCGATTTCCAGTCGGGGGCTCGCACTACGCCCGGTGGGGACCACGTGACGGATATTACTTTCTCGATGGAAGAGGGATCGCAGGCCTATGTGGGCCGGATCAACATCACAGGCAACACGCGTACGAAGGACAAGGTCATCCGCCGGGAACTTGCGCTAACTCCCGGAGAAGTTTTCAACACGGTTCGCATGGAGGCGAGCAAGCAGCGATTGAACAACCTCGCCTACTTCTCCAAAGTGGACATGTATCCTGCTGAATCTGCGAACAAGGACCAAAGAGACTTGAACGTTGTTTTGGAGGAAAAACGCACTGGTTCCTTGAACTTCGGAGCTGGATTCTCCTCCGTGGACAGCCTTTTGGGGTTTGTGGAACTCACGCAGGGCAACTTCGATGCCGCTCATTACCCGAACTTCACGGGGGGCGGCCAGAAGTTCCGCACCCGCGTGCAGTACGGTGCCAAGCGCAAGGATGCGTCGATTTCGCTCACGGAGCCCTATTTCATGGACAAGAAACTCTCCCTTGGTGGGGAGCTGTTTTTCCACGACGACTCCTACGGCTCAACGCTCTACTCAGCAGAACGTTACGGGTTTGAGTTGGTGGCTCGCAAGCCGCTTACGGAGTTCTCTTACGGTCGCTTCGGCTACCGGGTGGAACAGGCCAAGCTTCATGACGTGACCGGAGGAATCGACACGCCTGACGCCGTGGTGAGCCTTTCCACGCTGGGGGCGCAGGTCAAAAGCCAGATTTTCACCGGGGTCACCTACGACTCCCGAGATTCTCTCTTCCTTACCCGCAAGGGCGAGCGCTTTGATCTTTCGACCTTTGTGACAGGCGGTCCCCTGGGTGGCGACATTCAGATCTACGGCTGGAATGCCGAGGCCTCCAAATATTTCCGCTTCAAGTGGGACACGATTCTCACCCTGAACGCCCAGGCGGGAGTGGTTGATGCCTGGGGTACGGAAAATAAAAACTACGCGGGCACTGGATTTGTCCCGCTCTACGACCGGCTTTTCTTGGGTGGGTCAAACGACTTGCGCGGGTTCAAGTACCACTACGTCGGAGGCAAGGGCAATACGATCGACGCGAAGTCCAAGGAACCGCTCGGAGGCAAAACCCTCGCCCGCGCGACTGCGGAGTACACGGTGCCAATGGTGGACAAGGTCCGCGGAGCGGTGTTTTATGACGTGGGTTTTGTGAACGAGGATGCCTACGACTTTTCTTCCGCCGGCTATAATTCGGACTATGGGATTGGGTTGCGTCTGGACCTGCCCATCGGACCGGTGCGCATTGACTACGCGATGCCGATGAAAAAGGACACGAGGTTTGAGGATTCCGGCCGCGGTCGCTTTAATTTTAACGTCGGATACCAATTTTAGATAACTTCTAGCTTGAACTTTGCTTAGTAAAAAAACGATCCTTGCGGAAGTCTCCCATAGGAGCAGTTCCCCCACAGTTACCCCTTAGATTAACACATGAAACTAAACCGCATCATTGCCCTCCTCGCCATTTCACTTGGTGCTCTCGCACCGGCTTCCCAAGCTGCTGACCTCAAGGTCGGTACCATTGATATGAAAGCCGTGTTCGATGGGTATTACAAAACCAAGGACGCTGAGGCGAAAATCAACGAGTCCCGCACCCAGGCCAAGAAGGAACTGGACGACCGTCTCGACACCTTCAACAAAGCGCAGGAGCAGGCTCGTAAAATCAACGAAGAAGCTGCCAAGCCGGAACTTTCCGAAAAGGCCAAGGCTGAAAAGACCAAGGCTCTGAACGAAAAGCTTCAGGAACTCGGCGTCATGCAGCGCGAAGTTCAGGAATTCCAGCAGACTCGTGAGCGCCAGCTCTCTGAGCAGTCTGTGCGTTCCCGCAATTCGCTGGTTGAAGAAATTAACAAAATCGTGAATGAAGTCGTAAAGGCTCAGAACTACGACCTCGTGTTCGACAAGTCCGGCCAGAGCCTCAATGCAGTGAACGTGATCGTTCATTCCAAGGACGCGTTCGATTTCACCGCCGACGTGGTTTCCAAGCTTAACGCCGACGCCAAGAAGAAGTAGTTTTTGCGGATGTCCGCAGAATCCACATTAACTTTGCAAGAACTGGCCGCCCTCGTGGGCGGCCAGTTGTATTTTGACGGGATCATCCCGCACCACTTGAAGATCCGCGGCGTCGCCTCCGTTTCCGAAGCCGCCCCGGATGAAGTCACTTTTCTGGGTAATCTCAAGTATTTGCCCGCACTCCGCCGCTCACAGGCGGCCGCCGTGCTGGTGGCTGAAGACTTTGCGGAACTTGTCACCCCGGTCTTGATCCGGGTTTCAAACCCCTCACTCGCTTTCGCCCGGTTGGTGGCGCATTTCGCCCCGCCTCCTGTTTCATTTGCGGCGGGCGTCCATCCCACCGCCGTCATTGGCGCCGGCGTCCACCTTGCGCCCGGCGTGAGCATCCAGCCCTTTGCCGTGCTCGAAGAGGGCGCCTCGGTGGGGGAGGGAACGGTTGTTGGGGCGCACTCTTACATCGGACACGGCGCCAAAATTGGAGCCGGGTGCTTTCTCCACCCCCGCGTGACGGTGGCCACGCGTTGTGTGGTCGGAGACCGCGTCATCCTGCATGCCGGTGTTGTTCTTGGAAGCGACGGGTTCGGCTTTGAAAATGACCAGGGGCGGCATGTCAAAATTCCGCAGGTCGGCGTGGTTCAGGTCGATGACGATGTCGAAATTGGCGCCAACACCACAGTGGATCGAGCTCGCTTCGGCCGGACCTGGATTGGGGCGGGCACAAAAATCGATAATTTGGTGCAGATTGCCCACAACGTGGTCATCGGCAAGCATTGCCTGATCGTCGCCCAAGTGGGGATTTCGGGTAGTACGCGTCTTGGAGACCACGTGACGCTCGCTGGGCAGGTGGGAGTAGCAGGGCATCTGGAAATTGGAGACAGAGCCGTTGTGAGCGCCCAGTCCGGAGTTAGCAAGACTCTGGCGTCCAATGGGCTGTATATGGGTTCGCCTGCCGTCCCTGCCCTCGAGTACCGGGAGCAGGTCGCTCATATTAGGCGCCTGCACAAGCTTGCTGAGCGCGTCCAGGGGCTCGAAAAGAGCCTTGGTTAGACCGCTTTTCGCGAGAAGGGACCGCTTTCCTTCGGAACCGGCTTTCCTCCTCAGCCCCCCCAGAACCCCGGGAACGTTATTGGAGGCGGCTCAGCGCTGGCAGACCGTAGCTCCGCAGCAAAGAGGGCCCCACGGCCTCCACCGCTTTTGCGTCCAGAAAGATCACGCTGGGGTCGCCCTGCAATTCGACCCGGTGAACACCTCCCTCGGGTTTGGAAAGGGCGGCAGGTACGTCTGACAGTCCATTGATGGCCCGACCGTTGATCGCCTTGAGGACGAGGTGCCGCAGGTCCTCGTAGCCTACGGTGACGTCCGAGGGGAGAACCCGGCTCAGAACAACGACGCGTTGGCGCGCCTCCTGATCGGTTTCGCCTTGGGTGCGGTCGATGTTCACTAAGTCCAGGGGCGCCTTCCGAGCCCAATCCGCTCCAAATTCCTTGAGATACTGCCGTGAAAGTTCCTGCAGGATCAGTCCGCCCAGCACGTAATAATTGGGGGCGCGGTCGATGATGTAAGGCTCGCTCAAATACTTTTCAGGATGCCGCCGCGCCACTGGCACCTCGGCCTCCACGGGTTTGCCCTCCCGAAGGAGGCGGACCTTTACCTTCTCTCCCTCAAAGTTTTTCGTGCAGACGAGATGCCCAAGCGAGATGCGGCCGTAGGTTTCGTCCCGGTAGTTGCCGTCGGAATCGATGGGATTGCCTGCGATCTCCAAAAGAACGTCGCCCTTTCGCAGACCGCCCTTTTCCGCCGGCCCGTCTTTGAGCATCTGAGTGATCAACACCCCTCCGTTGTTTCCGTTGAGACCTAGGTAACGTCTCAACTGCGGGTCGCGCGTCACTGAAAAACTGCAGCCCATGCGGGGGAACCCTTCATAGGGCGTTTTAAGCGCATCTTTTAGAAAATGCTCCACGACGGCGGCTGGTATAAAGTCCAGGAGGCTCGACTGGGCGTCATAACGGAGCATGACACCGGCTAGTTTCCCTTCCTTGAACAGAGGCAAAGACTGGGTGGATTCCCGGATTTGAAGCGGCACGTTTAGTCGGCCCACGAGGAAGGAGGAGTCGTCGATGGGGTATCGCACCACCTCCGCCGTGGTCATTGGGCCCTTGGAGAAGAGCGGGTTGCCGTTTGCCTCTAACTGCAGGATGCTGAGGGAGTCCCCCACCTGGGGCGTCACGAAGCGGACGCCAGGGCGCGTCTTGAAGAAGTCATCGGACTCGGGTTTGAGCAGAGCCAAGTCTGCTTCGTAGTCTACGCATTCGACACGGGCTGGCTGTTTTTGTTCGCCATCCGGGCTTTCGAGCTCGATGTAGGTGGCGTTGGCGACAACCTCTGCGGTCACCAGAATGCGGTTCCCTTCGAGAACCGTTCCCAGCGCTCTGCGCGAGGTGGGGGCGCGTTTGGACCAGGGCCGCGCAAAGTCGTAGGGCTGGGCGGTCACCGCGACCCGCACGATGTTCTTGAGGAAATCTGCACGGCTGTCGGTTGCTACCGCAGCGCCCGCAGTCGCAGTGGTGGAGACGGCGGTAGATACAGCGGTCGTCGTGTCCGGCAGGGGGGCACCGTGTGCGATGCAAAGGGTCGTGGCCGAGAGAAGGAGGGCCGCAAAGAAAGGGGTGGCTCGCATAAAAAGATTAGCGTGAGTTGGCTTCCAGGTTTTGTTCCCGCTGCAGTCCGTAACGAGTGCGGATGCGTTCGCGGGCCGATTCCACGGCAGCTCGCTCCAGTACGAGAGGGCGGCCGTTGCCGATAAATTTGACCACGTAAAAATCCACCGGCTTGGAGAAGGCCTCGGAGACGTCCTTCAAGGTGCGCACCGGGGTGGAGTTGATCTCTTCCACCACGCCCTCTTTGAACTCATTGAGGTAGGTGTTGATCGGGTCGGCCAGAATATTGCTGAGCACAATGACTTCGGGATGTTCCTTGTAAATTTCCTTGGGAACAAAGGCCTCGAAGAAGTAGTTCAGCCGGGGATTTTGAAACTGGACGGAACTCAGGAGGTTTCGCGAGAGGGGTTGGAACAAAAGCCCCCCAAAGAGGACGTAGGTCGGCTGCACGTCAAACTGGTTGGCCTGCATCGGAAAGGGCCATGCGTTGGAGAGGGGAATGGTTGTTTCGAGTTCCTTGTGGTCTCGCAACAAGCGCATTTTAATGGAGTCTCCACGGAACTTGCGTTCGGCCACCTCGGCCATCTGAATCCGCTCGTTTTCAATCTCGACGGTTCCGTCGCTCGCCACTGCCAGTCCGTCCACCGCGAGAATGACGTCTCCGGGGAGAACGTAACCGCTGCACACCCCGGCGGAAGCCACCGAGGAAACCAGAACGCCGAGATCATTGTTTGGGAGTCCCAGGCCGGCGCGCAGCGCAGGGTTGAGGGTATTGAAAGTGGTGAGGGACAAATCCATGTACCGGTCGTAGGTACCGTCGGCGATGTCCGTCAGAAACCTCCGGATCACCGGCGTCGGAATCATGTAGCCAACGTTCTGCGCTACGTCTCCGCTAAATCCTTGGAAAGCCACGCCAACGACCTTCCCCTTTTGCAGCACCGGCCCGCCGCTGTTGCCGGGGTTGATTGCCGCGTCAATCTGAATGGTCAGGTGGGAGTCGATTCCAGAGTGTGCGTAGGGCCTGAAATCCACTCGTGAAACAACACCGCGGGTGACAGATAAACGATCCCCGCCGATGGGGTAGCCGTAGACGGACACCTCCGTCTCAATTTCCGGAATGCCGCCCAAATCCAAAGGAATGGTGCCCGTGAAAAAGGCTGGGTCCTGAACCTTGAGGATCGCCAGATCACAGTCGTGAGCAATGTGTTCGACTTCGGCGATGTATTTTTTGGGGTCCCGTTCTTTCTCGAGGGTGAGGAAACGCGCGTTGGAGACGACGTGCGCGTTGGTGAGGATCCGGTTTTTGGAGACGACCCAGCCTGTGCCGGAGCTGCTCATGGTGACCCCAGGAAGCCAGGGCTGGCGGTAGTTGGGCTCCTGAGAGGTGTTGCTGATGCGCGCTAGGCTTTTGCGGACCACGTTGGGGTCGGCCGCCCGGACGAGCGGGGTCAGACTGAACTGGACAAGGCCCAGCAGCAGAAAACAAAGGAAAGGGCGGAGCCGTGAGTGCACAGGCCTAAGGGGTAGTAGCCAGCGAGGTTGCATGCGTGCGACAAAGATGGCGCAGCAGACGCACTGTGTAAAGGGGAGGGGTTCAAAATGGGCGCCTGAGAGGAGTTTTTCCACGCATCCATCCCGCGCCGCGGCGAAAACAGGCGCTGCAGCGAAACGCCTGGCGGGGATTGGGGCGCTCCGTTTCCGCCTCGCTCCTCCCGCCCGCCGTTAAACGTTGAACCTAAACTCAACCACGTCCCCGTCTTGAACGACGTACTCCTTGCCTTCGATCCGGAGCTTGCCGGCCTCGCGCGCCTTGGCAAACGAGCCCAGCGCCACAAGATCATCGTAGGCGGTAATTTCCGCCGCTATAAATCCGCGCTCAAAGTCGGAGTGAATCACCCCGGCCGCCGCCGGAGCCTTGTCCCCAGAGCGGATCGTCCAGGCGCGTGTTTCCTGCTCACCCGTGGTCAAGTAAGTCCGCAGTCCCAGGAGATGATATACGGCTCTGATGAGGGAACCCACTCCGCTGCTGGCCACACCCAACCCCGTCAGGTATTCCTGCGCTTCGGCTTCGGGAAGGTCGACGAGTTCACTTTCAATCTGGGCGCTGATCACCACCGCACCCGTCGCAAAATGGGCTGCCGCATATTTTTGCACCGCTTGGACATGAATCGCAGCGGGCAGCGTCTGCACCTCCGCGCCTGCACCGTCCTGGACCAGTTTGGACACCGTCGCAAGGTCGGCTTCCGAAACGTTGCACGCAAAAATCGTCGGCTTGTTCGTGAGCAGGAAAAACTCTTTCACAACGCGTTTTTCCTCCTCGGAGAGTTCCAGGGTGAGTGCCGGCCGGCCTTCGTTGAGGTGAGGCAGGAGTTTTTCAATCACCGCAGCCTCCGCCTTGGCTACCTTGTCCCCCACTCGGATCGCCTTGTTTAGGCGCTCCAGCCTTTTGGTAAGCGCTGCATAGTCCGCCAGAACAAGTTCCGTATTGATGACTTCAATGTCTCTAACCGGATCCACTGAACCGCTGACGTGATGGATGTCGTCGTCTTCGAAGCAGCGAACCACCTGAACAATCGCCGTCACCTCACGGATATGGCTTAGAAACTGGTTGCCCAGGCCTTCCCCAGCGCTCGCTCCCTTCACCAAACCGGCAATGTCCACAAATTCAATCGCCGCCGGCACCACTTTCTTGGTGTGCGAAATCTTGGCAAGCACCTCCAGGCGAGCATCCGGCACGGTCACCACACCAACGTTCGGATCAATGGTGCAGAACGGATAGTTCGCCGCCTGCGCCTTCCGCGTGCGCGTCACTGCATTGAACAAGGTGGATTTTCCGACGTTAGGGAGACCGACAATTCCGGCTGAGAGCATGGGATAAAAAGCTAAAAGGTGAAGACCAGCAGTCTCACAGAATCCCATGCGGGCAAGCAAAGACAAACACAGACTGAAAGCGCTTCTTGCTCAATCCTGAGTCCTAAAACCCCAAAGACGCGTGATTTTGTGAATCGCAGGTGAGGAACCCGCAGGATGGCCGGAGGTTGGAAAATGTAATTTTACGGCCAAAACACAGGCAGGAGCTGTTCTCCCGTCCATCTTCAGCCTATGACTTAGGGGTTACCTCTTTCTTACACATGTATCATCCTGTTTCCCTTTCCGTGAGCGACGCTGAGCGAACCATCGAATTTGAATTCGTTCGGGCGACTGAAAACGCCGCCTTGAATTCCCTCGCTTGGCTGGGGCGCGGGGAAAAGGAGCTTGCGGACGAGGCGGCCTGCGACGCGATTTACGGAGTCTTCGACCTGGTGGACCTTTGCGGGGAGGTCGTGATCGGCGAGGGGATTAAAGACAACGCGCCTGGTATCTTCCTTGGCGAACACCTTGGCACCTGGAAACCGGGCTCTCCCAGTTTTGACATCGCCCTCGACCCCATCGACGGGACCTCCAACATCGCCAACGGCCTGCCGAATTCCATCTCCGTGATTGCCGCAAGCCAGACCCACGCAGGGAACACACGCGCCATGCGGAATCTTCCCGCCTTTTACTCCACCAAACTCGCCTACGGGCCCGCCGTCGTGCGCGCGATGGAGCAGGGAATGGAGGTCCTGAGCCTCGAAGCGCCCCTTGAGCATACGCTTGCCCTTGTCGCCAAGGCGCTTGATAAGCGCGTTCCGGAGCTCGTCGTAATGACCATGAACCGGCCGCGCCACGCCAAGCTCATCGAGCAAATCCGCCGCTCGGGTGCCGCACTCCGGCTTATCTCCGACGGAGATATTACCGCGGCCGTCTCGCCTTCCCTGGCGGATTCCGGCGTTGATCTTTACTACGGCATCGGAGGTTCCCCCGAGGGGATCCTCACCGCCGCCGCACTCAAGGCGATGGGCGGTGGCATGTTGCTTCAAATGTGGCCTAAAGATCAGGCAGAACGCGAAAGCGTGGCCGCCGAGGTTGGCCTGGCTGAGGTGGACCGCGTTTACGGAGTGGACGACCTCATCCAAGGCGACAGCGCCATTTTTTGCGCGACCGGAATCAGCGACAGCCCACTGCTTCCCGGCGTCAAGGTGACCGGTAAAAAGGCGACGACCACGTCGATTCTCATGAGGGCGCGCAGTCGCACCGTGCGCTACATCAAGGCGATCCACGACTTGGAGACCAAGACGATCCACCTGCGCAGCGCCCGCAGCGACCGGAAGCTCTGAGGCGGCGGAATCGGCACGGGCGCTAGACTCCGTTTTGGCAGGGGGCTACGCCGGCAAGAGAGGCTCTGCGGCTTGTTTGGCGGCCCCGCTTCTGCGCTCAATCTCCCCCAGCGCCCAGGATGCGTGTTCGGCAATCAGCGGCTCTGGATCCGAAGCCGCTTTTTGCAGCGCGGCAAGATCCTCTGCCCCTCCTGTGTTGCCCAGCGCCACGCACACATTCCTCAGAAACCCCCGCCGCTTGATTCTCTTGATCGGCGAATCTCGGAACAGCTCCCGGAACGCCGCATTGTCGAGGGCCAGAAAATCTCTCAGCCTCCAGGAGTAGGCAAAAGGTTGGGCGGCAAAGCGTACTTCCGTGGAGGCTTTGGCGAAACGGTTCCAGGGGCAGACCGCGGCGCAGTCGTCGCAGCCGTAAATCCTGTTGCCGATGAGCGGGCGAAGTTCTTCCGGGATCGCCCCCTTGAGTTCGATGGTCAGGTAGGAGACGCAGCGCCTCGCGTCGAGTTGCTGCGGGCCGGTGATGGCGGCCGTCGGGCAAACGTCTATGCATTTTGTGCAGCGGCCGCAACGGTCCACGGCCGGGGCGTCCGGAGGGATTTCGAGCGTGGTCAGGAGCGCACCCAGAAAGAAAAAGGCGCCGAGCTCCCGGGAAATCACCATCGTGCTTTTCCCGTGCCACCCCAGCCCGGCCAGCACGGCATAGTCGCGTTCCAACACAGGCCCGGTGTCGATGTAGCTGCGTTGCCGGCCACCCTGCGCGGCAAGCACTTCCTCCAGTTCCCGGATCCTCGGCGTTAGCACCTCGTGGTAGTCTTCTCCCCAGGCGTACCGGGCAATTTCATAACCGGTTCGTGGGTGGGGGCTTGGCCCTGCGGGGGCGTAGTTGCGGGCGACCATGATGATCGTCTTTGCCCCGGGAAGAACGAGTTGCGGGTCGGTGCGGCGGTCCGCGTTTTTACCCAGCCAGGCCATCTCTCCAGCCTTGCCCTCTGCGAGCCACTGGCGGAAGGCGTCTGCGTGGGGCGGCGATTGGGCGGAGGCAAAGCGGCAGGCGTCAAAGCCGAGCCGCTTGGCGTGCGCTTGGACGGCAAGTTTTAGGGGGTGCGTTTCCACGCAAAAGCCTCTTTGGCCGCGGCAGTAAGAGCCTCAACTGCACCTGACTGGGGGACAGTAGTCGTGTCCAGGGTCCAATGCGCCGTTTCGGAATACAGGGCGTTGCGTTCCCCGATGAGCTTCGAGAGAGTGGCCCGCGGGTTTTCGGTTTGGAGGAGGGGCCTCTTCGTATTGCGCGCGACGCGTTCAAAAAGGACCTCGTCCGACGCGGTCAGGCACACCACAAACCCAAGCGCACGCAGCAATTCGCGGTTGCGTTCCGACAGGACGGCCCCGCCGCCGGTGGAAATAACACAGCGGTGCAGGTGGCCGAGCGAGGCAATCACCTCTGTCTCCAAGGCCCGAAACGCGGCCTCCCCGTCCGTTTCGAAGATCGAGGAAATCGGCCGTCCCGCCCGCTCGACGATGGCTTGGTCCGTGTCAAAAAATTGAAACCCCAAAGCCCGGGCTGTCAATTTTCCCACAGAGGACTTGCCGCTGCCCATGAAACCGATGAGCACGAGATTGTCTGGATACGGAAGGGACACGGGGGCGCGGGCTAACAGTTAGCCAGGCTGGCCTGGATGAACCCGCTGAACAACGGGTGAGGGTGGTTTGGCTTGGACTGGAACTCGGGGTGGAACTGGCACGCCAGAAAATAGGGATGCGCTTTGAGCTCAATGAGTTCCACAAGATTTCCATCCGGAGAAGTGCCTGAAATGATGAAGCCCTTGGCCTCCATCTGCTCGCGGTAGGCGAGGTTGAACTCGTAACGGTGCCGGTGCCGCTCGCGGATCTCCCCCGTGGCGTAGACCTTGTGGGCCTTGGTCCCCTCTTTGATGAGCGTCGGCCAAGTCCCCAGGCGCATGGTGGCACCCTTGCCCGTGACGTCCTTCTGCTCTTCCAGAAGATGAATCACGCAGTTTTTGGATTCCGGGTCGAATTCCGCGGAATTGGCGTCCGCAAGCCCGCAGACGTTGCGTGCGAACTCGATGGTCGCCACCTGCATTCCCAAGCACAAGCCGAGGAAGGGCACGTTGTTTTCGCGCGCAAACCGAGTCGCGTTGATCTTGCCCTCCACGCCACGCTCTCCGAACCCTCCTGGAACCAACACGCCGGCCACGTCTTTGAGCACCGTTGCGGGATTCCAGTCTTCCAAAGTTTCCGCGTCCACACGGACGAGGTCGATGCCGCAGTCGCTTGCAGCGGCGGCGTGTGTGAGGGACTCGTAGATCGACTTGTAGGCGTCCTGAAGCTCGATGTACTTCCCGACGACTGCGATTTTGACCCTCTTTTTAGGATAGACGACGCGGTCCACAAACCGGCGCCATTCCTTCATTGCCGCGGGCGGAGCGGTGAGGTGCAGCAGTTCGCAAATGGTGTCGTCCAACCCCTCCCGCTGCAGCATGAGGGGCATTTCATAAATGGAGTGGTCCACGTCCCTGGCTTCGACGACGGCGTCCAGAGGGACGTTGCAGAACATCGAAAGCTTTTGGCGAACATCCTCCTCCAGAGGGTGTTCTGTCCGGCATATCAGCACCTGCGGATGCAGCCCGATTTCTCGCAGCTTCGCGATGGACTGCTGCGAGGGCTTGGTTTTGAGCTCGCCCGCCGCCTTGATGAAGGGCACGAGGGTGACGTGCATGATCACCACATTTTGAGGGCCCACTTCCAGTACGAATTGTCGGATCGCCTCCAAAAAAGGGAGCCCTTCAATGTCGCCGGTAGTGCCCCCGATTTCAGTGATGAGAATGTCGCAGGGCTGCTCGCTTGAAAGCGTGCGCAGCCGCAGCTTGATCTCGTCAGTGACGTGCGGGATGACTTGCACCGTGTTGCCCAGATAATCGCCGCGCCGCTCCCTTGCGAGCACCGTTTCGTAGACCTGGCCGGAGGTGGTGCTGTTGGAGCGGCTCAGCACGGAGCTGGTGAAGCGTTCGTAGTGGCCCAGATCAAGATCCGTTTCCGCGCCATCATCCAACACATAGACTTCCCCATGTTGGAACGGGTTCATTGTGCCCGGATCGACATTCAAATAGGGATCAAATTTCTGAAGAACCACCTTGAGTCCGCGGTTTTCAAGAAGGGTACCCAGGGAGGCTGCGGCCAGACCTTTGCCTAATGAGGAGACAACACCCCCGGTGACAAAGATATACTTCATGGGATGATTAGATTTGGCCATAGTGACAGATTAAGTTGAACCAAAGATAGGCTGTCCGGTGCGTAAATAATAGGAAAAGGAAGACTCACTTGCGCGCCGCCCTCAACCGGGCCCCACGAGAAAGGAGCGCTTCGGCCGCGAGGGCATCCGAGGGGGTGTCCACCCCGATCGACGCGGATTTTGTGGAAAGTACTCGGATCGTGGCTCCGTGCTCCAGGGCACGCAACTGTTCGAGGGATTCTGCAGCCTCAAGTTTTCCTGTGCGCCATTTCACGAATTGAAGCAGGAATTTTCTGCTGTAGCCGTAGATCCCGAGGTGGCGCAGGAAGGCAAACTTCCCTCCATCGCGGGGATAGGGAAGGAGACTGCGGGAAAAATAAAGCGCGTTGGAGTCGCGGTTGAGCACCACTTTGACCGCGTTAGGATTGGCCGGATCCTCGTCCGGCGCAAAGGGGACGGCCGCCGTGACCATGGCCAGCGAGGGTTCCCGCGCGAGCGTGCGTGCGAGCCGGCTGATGAGTGCTGGGTCGATCAGCGGCTCGTCGCCCTGCACGTTGATCACGTGCGAAAGGCCCTTGAGGCGGGCGGCGACTTCCGCGCAGCGATCCGTCCCGGAAACACATTGGGGGGAGGTAAGCGCCACCTCTGCGCCGAAGCCGAAGGCGGCCTCGGCAATCCGCATGTCGTCGGTGGCGACGATGACGGTTTCCACGCCGCGGGCGCGGGAGGCCCGCTCCCAGACGTGCTGGACAAGGGGTTTGCCCGCCAAAAGATGCAGGGGTTTGCCGGGAAAGCGGGTGGAGGCCCAGCGTGCGGGAATGATGACGGCGGCTTTGGACATGGAGCAGTATGTTGGAGGGAAATGCGGCTTTCTGGCAAACGGGAAGCAGGTCTTGTTTGGGGCAGATCTATCGACTAAACTTTAAAGTGAAAACCCCAGATGTTTGCGGTGATTCGCATTTGGCTTTTCCCAAATTTAACGCAGATTAGAACCATCAGCTGCAACCTATCGAAACCTTATGACTCTGAGCATAGCCGTTATTTTCGCAGTAGTCGTGGCCCTGTTTTTCTTACTGGTCCTCGTCTGGGGAGTGGGTTGCTACAACGGGCTGGTGAGTGCTCGCGCCCGGTTTCAAAACGCCTTCGCCCAGATTGATGTGCAGTTAAAACGCCGTTACGACCTCATTCCGAACCTGGTCGAGACGGCGCGCGGGTACATGCGCCACGAGCGTGAAACACTCGAGGCCGTCATCGCCGCGCGCAACCAGGCGTCCTCCGCCCTGCAGGCCCTTTCTTCAAACCCTGCCGACGAAGGGAACATCCAGCGCCTGCTCCAAGCCGAACAGGGCCTCGGCGGGGTCATGGGGCGCCTCATGGCGGTTTCCGAGGCCTACCCCGAGTTGAAGGCCAACCAGAACATGATGCAGCTCACGGAGGAACTCACCTCCACCGAAAACAAGGTGTCCTTCGCGCGTCAGGGGTACAATGACGCGGTGACCCTGTACAACGTCGCTCGGCAGACTTTTCCCACCGTCCTGATCGTCAACTTTTTGGGCTTCCAGTCGGCCTCCCTGTTCGAGGTGAAAGAAGCCGCGGAGAGGGAGGCACCCAAGGTGAGTTTCGCATGATTTTGCGCCAATTCCGACTCTGGCCCGCCTCAGGTTTGCTTTAAGCGCGGGCTTCTTTTCTCAAAAGGAACCGCTCCAGTTTCCCGGAACTGGCTCCCAGACTTTTGGCTAGTCTCTCCGGGTTTCCCTGGGACTTCCTCCTTCCAGGCTTTTTTAAAGCTCAGGAGCTCTTTTCAGCCCCCCTCAGAACAGTTTAGAACAGCTCCCAAGAACAAAGAACAAAGAACTAAGAACCAAGAACTAAGCCCCATGGATTTTTTTGCAGCGCAGGATGCCGCGCGTGAGCGCACCGGCCGGTTGCTCTGGATTTTTGCAGGCGCGGTCTTTCTGACCGTCCTCTCCGTCCATTTAGGGTGCGAGGTGATGCTTGCGTGGTACCGACGCGTGGAATTTCATTTTCGGCCCCACTGGGCCCTGTTGCCGTGGACGGCCGGAGCCACGCTTCTGCCCATGGGAATCGGCGTGCTTTCAAAGTGGGCCTCTCTGTCAGGGGGCGGTGCCTCGGTGGCCAAGGCGTTGGGGGGACGCCTTGTCACGCCGGATGCCGCAGACTTTCACGAAAAACGGCTCCTCAATGTGGTGGAAGAAGTTTCCATCGCCTCTGGCGTGCGCGTCCCCGAGGTCTGGGTGTTGGACGAAGAACCGGCCATTAACGCGTTCGCTGCGGGTGCAGACCCTTCTTCCGCCGTCGTGGCGGTCAGTCGAGGGTGCCTGGAACGCCTGACGCGTGACGAATTGCAGGGAGTTGTGGCACACGAATGCAGCCACATCCTCAACGGAGACATGCGGCTGAACTTCCACATGATGGCCTGGATTGCGGGAATCCTGGTCCTCTCCGTTTTGGGCAAAGTGCTCGTGCGTCTGGCGCCCCACACCTCTGGGAGGAGCGGAGGGCAATCCGGGTCTGGAAAAAAACAGGAGGGAAGCAGCCTCCCCGCCATTCTTTTCGTGTCAGGAATCGGCCTGCTGGTCATCGGCTCTGTCGGGGCTTTTTTCGCCCGCTGGATCCAGGCTGCGATCTCGCGGCAGCGGGAGTTTCTGGCGGATGCATCGGCTGTGCAGTTTACCCGTAACCCTCAGGGGATCAGTGGAGCTTTGAAGAAAATTGGAGGATTCGCTGAAGGCTCGCGGCTGGCGGCTCCTAGGGCCACGGAGGTGTCGCACATGCTTTTTTGCGATGGCGCCGCCGGTTTTTTCTCGGCGTTGTTTGCCACCCATCCGCCTCTGACGGATAGGATCCGGCGGCTGGATCCGGCCTGGCAGGGCGAAATGCTGGAAGGCCCGGCGCAGGAGAGGGAGGAAGGGGAAGACGAATCCGGATCCGCACCCGCGGCAGGATTTGCCGGCTCGGCGGCTTTTGCAGATGCCAGAGAACTGTTGGGAGGGTTGCCGGAGGAGTGGGTTGATTTGGCGAGGAATGCCGAATCCTCCGGGCGGGTGGTGCTGGGCCTCCTTGAGGCGTTTGGGGACGAGGCTGCTTCCGACGCGGGGGGAGGCCTCGCCGCGTGCAGTACGCCGCAGCGGATGGCGCTGCTGGACCTCGCGCTTTCTGCCGCGCGCCACCTGCCCAAACCGCAGGTGGGTTCACTGCTGTCGGCCTGTGAGCGCCAGGTCCTGGCGGACAGGGTGTATAACTTGTTCGAAATGATGCTGCTTCAGTCGGTCCGCCGGCATCTGGGGGTGGCCTCAGGGCTGCGCCCCGTGGCGCCTGTCAGGTACACCGATGGCATGTCTTTGAAAGGGCCCCTTCAAGTCGTCCTTTCTGCAATGGCCGCCCTGGGTGCAGACGAGGAGACGGCCCGGGACGAGTCTTTTCAGCGAGGCTGGAAGGCTCTGGGTCTGGGAGAGTTGCTGCGTCTGGATGTAGCGCAGATCCCGGTGGCCACCATCGAACGCGCCCTTCAGGAATGCGAGCAGGGCGCGGCCGCGTTGCGGGGCGCACTTTTACAGAGCTGCATGGCGGTGGCGTCTGCGGACGGTGTGTACACGGACTTGGAAATTGCTTTTGTCCGGGCGGTTGGCGATGCCATGGGGGTGCCGGTGCCGCCGCTAAAATAGCGCGTAGGGAGCGGAGGCGGGAGTTTTACGCGCCCTGTGGGTCGCTCTAGGGGCGCCGCAGGAAGGCTGCTAAAATTCGTTCGCAGAAAACTGCATGACTTAATGGCATTTTAACATATGAAATAAGAGCAAACACAAAGCCAATGCTCAGAAAAGCCTCTCTAGCCCTACTTCGCGGACTCGCGTCTAAAAATGGCTAGTTTCGGGAGCCTTTTTATTGTAAGTTCCTCATTTGCAGTTGTCTTTTTTTCAAAAGTGCTTGTAGTGCCGACCTGCCCCCTTGCGGGTCTTTT
>CANJZW010000048.1 GCA_947479475.1 Chthoniobacteraceae bacterium | reverse complement strand
GCTCATGGGTGGGGTGGGGTCTATTTGAGCCGCAAGTTGGCGGGAATGGTTACGGTCGCCCTACGGGCTCCCTACACCAATCCCGCCAACTGATCGTTGTAGCGTAAATAAAGTCGGCCGTGAGGACACGAATTCAGAAACAAAGGGAGCGGAACGTTCAGCGTGACGGTCAATGCTGGGGTTTTGAACTCAAAGCTGTCGACCGTGATCTCTGGGCCGATAAGACAGCTACTGTTCAAGCCCGCTGAAATGGATCCTCTTGGTTACAGCGCAGCCAACTTGCCTCCTGGAGTTGCGTTCAACCCGTCAACGGGCGTACTCAGTGGTTCTCCAATTCAAGCGGGCACCTACGCGGTGAGCATTACAGGAAAGAGTCCAGGAGCGGTTCCATTAAACTTTGAAATCAATGTCGCGGCACTGGATCCGGGGTTTGTCGGGGCGTTCCAAGGTTGGATTGAACGGAATAAAACGCTCAATAGAAATCTCGGTTCGACCGTTCAGATCACCACAACTACAAGGGGTGCATATAGCGGTAGGCTGGTCACTGGTGTTACAGCGATTGCTTTCCGAGGAAGTTTGATTGCATTGCCGGCCTCATCGACTTCTACGCATCAAACAGCACGGATTTTGTGTGTGCTTCCAAAAACGAGCGTGACCCTGGACGTTTCTTTGGATGGCGCGGGAAATATGCTGGCTGGATCTTTGAGTGACGGATCAGCAAACACCGTTGGTATTGATGGATGGCGTAATGTCTGGCCCACAACCCCCGGCAATGCCGATGCCTTTAAGGGATTGCACACATTTTGCCTCCAGCATCCCAATGATACGGATGAAAGCTTGCCCCAGGGCAGTGGGTTCGGATCGCTATTGGTGAGCCCAAAGTCGGGGATCTCTTTCATAACGACATCCCTTTCCGACGGCACCAAAATGAGCAGTGCCACTTTTGTAGGGCCTAATGGAGAAGTGCTCCTTTACGGTTCGCTGTACACAAACTTGGGGTCCGTGGTGGGGCCACTGGCAATCGACTCCGACAACAACGTGTACGGCAATCCCACTTGGATGCGGCCCGATCTCAGTGCGAAACCTGCGCTCACTTACCGGGTCGGTTTTGGCCCCATTGAGCTGACGGTAAGTGGTGGTTTGTACGTGCCTCCCAATAAGGGTGCGCTGATTTTGGGGCTGAGCCCTGGATTAGATAATGCGCAGCTGGTTTTCAGTAGCGGCGGTTTGAGCGACGGCATTAGTCAGACGGTTACGGTGACCTCGCTGGGAAGCTCAAGTGTTTTGAATCGCATCACGGCTCCTGTTAATCTCAACCAATTGCATGTCAACAGTTTGAGTGTTTCAACCGGGGAGTTTAGTGGAAGTTTCCTACTCCCAGGCGCGAGCGCGGCCGATGCTACACGCAGGGCGAACTTCTACGGTCAGCTTGTGCAGACGCCAGGCGGTGCGGCCAACGGGTACGGCTACTTCCTTTTGCCCAAGCCTCCAGCGGCGGGGCAAACGATGACGACAGCGCCAAAGTTGTCGGGGAGCCTGCTTTTAAGCGCGCCGTAATTTCAGAGGAGAGGTGCCTTTTTCAGTGCGTATCAAGCGCGCCCCGCAACGATACCGCGCGCGCGCTGCGGAAACGGGGCCAAAAGGAAACTCCTGCTATCAGTAAAACGCATCCTCGGGGCAAGCCCCGCGGCATTGATCAGAACAACCCCAGCGTGAGCTGCGCCTTGTGTAACCTTTCGTATTTCTTCTCTCCTCCCTGCCCTGCCACGTAGGCAGCAATCACCTGTTCGCCACCATGCTGACCGACCGTATTCACAAAATATCCCTTCCCCCAAAACTCACCTCCCCACAGCTTTTTTTTGACCTCCGGCACTTTTGCAAACACCTCGCGCGCTATCAAAATTTTCACCCTAGTCACAATCTGAGTCACGCTGTAAGTCGGTACTGACTGAATCAGAAAATGTGCGTGATCCCGGTCCAATCCCACTTCTAAAAAATATATCTCCCACCTCTTTTCTATTTCAAGGCATGTATCCCTCCGCACCACATCCACTTTCTTATCCATCACAACTCTCCGATACTTCGCACTACACACCACATGGTACACAAGAACCGATACGTTGTGACTCTTGTGGATATAACGACTTTCCATTCCTCAGTCTCAAACACCATAAAGTCGAAGCCTTCGAGGTATCAGACCCTATGCGAATGAAAAACGCCGTGGGTTCCACCATCATGGAGCTGGCCACCAAATGCATCCAGTGGGCGAAACACCGCAGACACAAGGCCAAGGCCTAGGCGCACCTCAGACTCGACCTGCACCGCTTTCTTCCCTCCTTTGTCATTACCGATGCCACCGCTCATCACAAAAACAAGCGGGCATCCAAAGCCACCTCCGTATCCGAGTTTCATGGCAGGGCTGCGCCCGCTCACCATGGACGAAGACGATCTCCACCAACCCAACGACAAACTCCTCAAAGCCACCTTTTCCAATCCCGTCAACGCGCGCGCCTTTTTCCAGCACCATCTTCCCGCTCAACTCGCCCCCCTTTTCCTCTGGGACTCCCTCCAACTGCTGCCCTCGTCCTTCATCGACCCGCAGTTCGAATCTTCCGAAAGCGACCTGCTCTTTAGCGTCCGTTTTCAGGAGGCGGAGGTTCTACTTTACATCCTTTTCGAACACCAGAGCACCGAGGACCCGCGTATCGCACTGCGCGTGCTCGCATACGTGGTGCGCGTCTGGCAGCGGTTTGCCGAGGAGCATCCCTCGCCGGCAAAGCTGCCGCCCGTCTTTCCCTTGGTGTTGGTGCAGGGGAGGCGGCCATGGAAAACCTCCAACAAGCTCGAGGACATTTTGGAAATGCCCCCGCAGTTTGCAAAGCTTCTGGCGCCCTGGCAGCCGACCCTCAAGGTCCACATCATGGAACTGGTGCGTACGCCCTACGAGTCGCTCGGCGGAACACCGGAAGGCATCCTGACCCTGAGGGCGCTGAAGGCCGAACCGGTATCTGACCTGCTCACAGACTGGATCTGGGATGAAACCTTGCTCCCGCAGATTTCCGGAGATGGACTTGAGCGTTTGTTGCGCTACATTCTCAATTCGGATGTCGACGCCTCAGCCTTCCTGAGTCGCACCCGCCGGATCCAGACCCAACCTCTCAACGCTAAAACCATGACACTAGCAGACAGACTCGTTCAAATGGGCCGCGAAGAAGGCCGCTCCGAGGGACTTTCCCAAGGCATCTCTCAAGGCATCTCTCAAGGCATCTCTCAAGGCATCTCTCAAGGCATCTCTCAAGGCATCTCTCAAGGCATCTCTCAAGGGCTCAGCCAGGGCGAAACCGTGGCTATGCGCAAGGCCGTGATTCGGGCCTTGGAGGCGAAGTTTCAGACCGTCCCTCCCGGCCTAGTGGAGGCCGTCGAGCGACTAGACGACATCGCACGGCTTGGAGAACTTGTCACGCAGGCCGTCCGCGCCCAAACGCTGGAGGATTTCGCTCAGAATCTTTAGCGAGCCAGCCAGCACTCGTTTCGCTCAACAGCTCCGTTTTGCCCAACAGACCTCCCACCGTTGGCTGAGGTTAGCAGGTCTTTTCCCAGCGCCGCCACTCGGCGACATCCACGCTGCCCCCGAACAATCCTTTGCTTCACGCAAGTTTGGAACTAGTTCAGATAAATGAGTTTGTTCGAACTCAAAATCGCCCGGCAGAAGGCAACGCTTCCGTATTTCTCCACAAATTTTAACACGGTTCCCCTCTCCTGCAGTGTCGACTGCCGTTGGAAGCCCAGGGCGTAGACTGAACCAATCACATCGCTCGCTTGTAAACGGAGGGCGAGGGAATCCGCCATATCCAGCTTAAAACTGTGATTCAGGAGCGTCAGCAACAGGAGCGGCGTGGTCGTATTTGCACAACGGCGAGAGCGACGTTGCGCCCCTCCCCCCAGCCTTGAAAAGGGAATCTTTTTCAGTTTTAGTCGACTTCTAAATCTCAAACACCTAATCAACCTCTGTTCGGTAAGTTAACGATTCCCGTTAAGCCGGAGCAAATTCCTGGCCTGCCGGCCTGCCCAGTTCCACCCCCTGATCCGTTGAAGATGAAACCCCTCCCCTCATTCCTCCTTCTTTCTGCCTTGCTTGCCGCTCCGCTGGCCCACGCCCAGGCTCCCGCCGCTGCGACTCCGGCGGTTGCGCCCGCTCCGCTTCCTCCCCAACAGCCTGATGTGGCTGCGCCGAAAATGGATCCAAAAACGGGCCAACCTCAGGCGGGTTTTGTGGCGTCCCATGAAAAGTTTCTGGCCGTCGCCAAAGAAGGGAAAGCGCAGGTCGTCTTTCTGGGAGATTCCATCACGGCCGGTTGGGCGGGCGGGGGCAAGGAAGTTTGGGCCAAAGCCTTCAGCCAGTGGAATCCCGCGAATTTCGGGATTGGCGGCGACCGTACCCAGCACGTTCTCTGGCGTATCGAGAACGGCGAACTCGAAGGCATCAAGCCCAAGGCCGCGGTTATTATGATCGGAACAAACAATACCGGCGGCGACTCGGCGGAAGCCATTGCCAAGGGCGTTACCAAAATTGTGAACACCGTCCGCACCAAACTCCCGACCACACAAATTCTTCTCCTCGCCATTTTCCCGCGTGGGGACAAACCTGACGGAAAACTCGGCGCCGGCTACGATAAGATCAAGGAGATCAATAGCCTCATTGGCAAGCTCGACGACAAGAAGTCCATTCATTACCTCGATATCGGCGATAAATTCATCCAAGGAAAAGCCGCGCTCTCTGCGGATATCATGCCTGACTTCCTGCACCTCTCTCCCGCAGGTTACCAGATCTGGGCGGACGCCATCACAGGGAAGCTCAACGAATTGACTAAGTAGAGCGCCTCCTCGTGATGCTGCGGGCTGTTAAACACGTCGCCGTGGCTGCGTTTAAATGCGTGGACGCGGTCTCTCTTTGCGCTACGCCACGGTCAGCGGCCCGTCAAAAGCCGTGAGACTGAGGACCTCGGTCCTGGCGACATGGGGGCCGTGCAAAGCGCCTTTGCCCGCAAAAAACAGCGTGCCCGCACGGTAGGTCACGCCGTTTTCCTCCCACTCCCCGGAGAGAATCCACGCCCACTCATTAGCCTCGGGATGCGTGTGGGCAGGGATGGTTTTTCCCGCCTCAAACTTGCGCAAAACAACCACGCCTCCGGTTTCTTCATTCCTGTGAAGGACCTTCAATTCCACGCCTTCATAAGGGCCCGGTTGCCATGGCCTGTCTTCCGCCTGCGTGATCAATGTGAACATGCCGGCATACAACATTGCGAGGGTCTCTTGGCGCAAGCAAAGTTCCCGCGGGGCTGTTTATTGGGGGGGATCAGGGAGGCCGCAAATCATTCCTGAGGGCCATGGTTTAAAGGGCCTACGCAACAACCCCGCCGCCACCCGTTTCCCGCAATGTCTTGCGGGTTGAATTCGGTCTATTTTCGAGACGCGCCCATGAAGTTTGCCAACTTGCCGGGGCCCGAACCTCGCCGAACCCCTCATCGCGAAGTGGACCGGAGTGGTTAATCCAGCAGCGCGCATTTCCCGCGCTTGTTTTGAAAGCTTCGAAAGCCTCTGGACCGTTCAGGCTCCCTCGCACGGAGCGTTCTGAGTAAGGGTAAACCCCTGCCCCGGTGTAGGGCCCCACCCCGATGCGTGACCGAACTGGTCGGTGCATGTTAAGCTCGGTATGAACGCTTGCCCAGAGTCTCTCCGCCTCAAACCCGCAAAATACAAGGTGCTCGTTGTGGACGATCACGCCGTCGTGCGGAGAGGGCTCGTCACGCTCATCAACGAGCAGTCCACTCTGGAAGTAAGCGGCGACTCATCCAACGAGGCCGATGCTATTTTGGCCTTCCGCCAGAACGTGCCGGATCTCCTTCTGGTGGATTGGTCCCTCAAGCAGCGCGACTCCGTGGGGTTAATTGTAACGCTCTTGAGGGAGAAGCCTGACCTGAAAATTCTGGTCCTCTCGATTCACGATGAGATGACACATGCGGATCTGGCGCTCCAAGCGGGGGCGCGAGGGTACGTCATGAAGCGGGAGGCGGGTGAAAAAATTGTGGATGGAATTCATTCGGTTTTGCGCGGGGAATTTTACCTCAGCCAAAGGGCGATTGAAGGACTTTCGGAGGGTTCTCTCAAGAGGGTCTCTGGAAAACCCATGGCGACCTTAAAAGAGCCCATGACCGTTCGCATCGAAGCTCGGGAGCCATTTTCAAAATGGGCCGTCTCCGTGGTGGTGCCTGTGTTTAATTCCCGGGAGACGCTGCCCCGTTTGTGTGACCAGTTGGTGGTTGAACTAGTCGATGTGGAGCGGTTGCAGATCATCCTGGTGGACGATGGCAGCAGCGATGGTTCTGCGCGGGTGTGCGCCGAAATGCGGGCGCGTTATCCCTCGTGTGTGGAGTATATCCAACTCGCCCGCAACTTCGGGGAACACAATGCGGTGATGGCTGGGATTAAGCATGCCAGCGGTGATTTTTGCGTGGTCATGGATGACGACCTGCAAAACCCTCCCTCGGAGGTCAAGGTGCTCCTGCGTCAGGCGGCACTGGGATTCGATCTGGTGTATTCCCGTTATAAAAAGAGGCGGCACCCCCTTTACCGGAGATTGGGCAGCCGGCTTCAAAACTGGACGGCATGCCTTGCACTAGGCAAACCCCCGAGCCTGTATCTTTCGAGTTTCAAGGTCTTTTCAGCAAGGGTTCTCAAAGAGGTGTGCCGATACAACGGTCCAGAACCCTATCTGGATGCCATTTTACTGCGCGCAACGGCGAACATCAGCACCGTGGAGTGCATTCACAACGCACGGGGTGGCGGGCAGTCTGGGTACACTTGGCGCAAGCTCATCGGACTGTGGTGTCGGCTTTTTGTGGGTTTTTCAGTCTGGCCCGTGCGTTTTGTGGCATTTTTTGGGCTGCTGGCTTGCCTGGCTGGGGCTGGCATCCGGGCAACGGCCCTGTTGGGGCGCATGGAATGGCTCATCCTTGGCACGATCCTGTTTCTGGTGGCCCTTGTGGGCGAGTATGTGGGGCGCATCCATCAACTTTTGAATGCATCGCCTCAGTTCGTGATAAGGCACAGAGAGTTGCGCTCCGCCGTAGACCTTGGTGCGGTGCAACGGGAGATGGAAACGATGCACCGGCATGAAGCGCTCTGAGCCACTTTGGGTTGGTCTGCTTCTGGGGATTTTCGGGCTGGTCCTCTTTTCGAGAACCCTTGGCTATCCCATGGTTTTTGACGACGAGATCTATCTTATTGGAAGCCCGGTTTTTAAAAGTGCAGAAAACTTTGCGTCCATCTTCACCAACTTCAAGGGGGTGGCCACCATGGCCTCTCGAAGCGGCCTCGAAGGCGATATATCGACCAATTTTCTGATGCGTCCCCTGACGTATTTAACCTTCCACTGGAACTATCGCCTCGAAGGATTAAATCCTAGGGGATACCGACTGCTCAACGTAGTCATTCACTGCGCCAATGCATTTCTAGTGTGGAGACTTGCCTGGCTTCTGCTGGAGGGAAAACGCATCCAGTCGGCAGTGAAACCAGCAGCCCGCGCTCTAGTCCCCTGCCTGAGCGCCCTGCTGTTTTTTGTCCATCCCCTCCAGCTAGAGTCCGTTGTTTACATCATCCAAAGGGCGACCTCCCTCTGCGCCTTTTTTTATCTGGCGGCGATTGTCTGTCATTTCGAAGCCAACAATCGCTCCAGCCCGGGTTGGCGTATCACATCTGTCCTGAGCGTGCTCGGGGCAATGTTTTGCAAGGAAAGCGCCGTCACCGCTCCGGTGCTTGCCGTGCTCTTGGACGTTGCTGCGTTTGGAACGGGGTTACGACAGGCCGTTTGGAGGGCGCGCTGGCTGCTTTTGACGCTGCCCATTCTGCCTCTACTGCTGACCGCGGTCAGCCAGGCCCAAACGGGGGGTATTGCGGGCAAGTCGGTGCTTAACATTGCGCATTCTGAAGGCAACTCGGCCTATGCCTTTCACTATGCACTTACGCAACCCGGGGTCTGGCTACGTTATCTCGGCCTTCTGATTTGGCCGGAGTCACTTAACATTGATCCCGATGTGCCGATCGTAGGCAAGGCCACGGATTTTCGTTTCTGGGGCGCCTTCCTGGGGATTGGTTTGATTTCTGGAATGGTGATATTTCTTAGGGACAGACCAAGAACCCGATTTGCCGGCGAGGCGGCATTTCTGGGTTTGCTCTGGTTTGCCCTCACCGTCTCGCCCGATTCCTCCCTTGTGCCACTGCCGGACTTCATGGCCGAGCACCGGAGTTATCTCCCATCGGTAGGAATTTTCATCCTCGGGGCGGCGCTGCTTTGCAGCCTGCCAATGCCGCCTTTAATGACGACCGCATTGGGCCTGGCCCTGGCAGGCGCTTTTTCAATCGCGACTTTCCAAAGATGCACGGTCTGGTCCAGCCCGGAGCTTTTGTGGAGGGATGTTTGCGACAAAAGCCCAGGCAAACCACGCCCCTGGCTTAATTTGGGTGCGGCCTACTTTGAAGCCGGCAAAATGGAGCAGTCTGAGGCGACTTTTCTACATTCCATCGAAGTAACGCCGACGATTCCGGCCTTCGCCAACCTCGCCTTTATTAACCTGACCCGCAATTTACCTGAACGCGCCTATGAGTTCGGTTGTATGGGGCTCAAATACAGGCCCTCGGGCTACGACAGCCTTTTGCTCACGCATTTGGGGGACGCCTGCGTCCGACTGAAGCGCTGGCAGGAGGCCATCAGCGTCTACCGAGAGGTTCTCACGCTCATCCCGGCCCGACTCGATATTCGATTCCGGCTTTGTGACTGCCTCATGGAGACATTCAATCCGGCCGGCGTCTTGGAAGTATTGCACGCCGGCACGAGTTTCCACCCCGATTCCCCAGAGTTGCGGGCCGCCATCGCCAAAGCGGAGGCTCTTCAAGACCGTTATAAATTGCGCCTCGGCCCTTAGGTCCATGCAAAACTCCCCCCCCACCCTTCCTTCAAACCTTCTTCCAGAGAATGCACCGGCGCATCTGGCAGACTCATTCTTTAAAAACAAGCGTGTCCTGATCACCGGCGGGGCAGGTTTTATTGGCAGGGCCCTTTGTGAAAAGATGCAGACGCTCGGGGCTAAGGTGGTCCTCTTGGACTTGTGCGCTCCCCCCCTCCTCCCGTCGATGCCTACGGCGGAATGCCATCAGGGGGATTGCGCCAACCTAGAGCTTCTCGCACGCGTTGTGCCCGCGTGCGACGTTGTCTTTAGCCTGGCGGGCCGGTGCGGACACTGGGATTCCATGATCGATCCGCTTGGAGACATGGCGGCCAATACAACCGCGCCCCTTGCCGTGTTGGAGGCCTGCAGGCGCTGGGCCCCGTCCGCCCACGTCCTTTACGCCGGCACCCGGCAGGTGTACGGCAGGGCGTCTTTACTGCCGGTACGCGAGGATCACCCCCTTGATCCGGTCGACATGAACGGGATCCACAAGATGACATCCGAGCTTCAGCACCGTCTTTATTTCAAACAGCACGGCCTTCAAACCACCGTACTGCGTCTCACAAACACTTACGGGCCGCAGATGCGCGTGGGCGCAGCGGGTCAGACTTTTTTAGGCGAGTGGCTCCGGCGCCTAAAATCCGGAGAAGACCTCGTCGTGTTTGGCGATGGCCGCCAGTTGCGCGACCTCAACTACGTGGAGGACGTGGTGGACGCTTTTGTATGCGTGGCCGCGGCGCCTTCCCTTGCCGCTGGGGATGTTTTTAATCTGGGTGGAAAAGAAGCGGTCCCTCTGGCTGAAATTGCGCGACTTCTCATCCGCATATCGGGTGCGAAGTTGAAGGTCCTCAGAAGCCCGTTCCCCTCAGAGTTGGCCCGCATCGACATCGGCGACTATCAGGGCGACTTCCGTAAAATCCAAACCAGGCTGGGGTGGGCCCCCCGGGTCGGTTTGGAAGAAGGATTGAGGAGGACCATGGAGTCCCTCGACTCTCGTTTTGCGTCCACTCTCAAAAAGAGCCTCCATGGACATTAAGATTCCCCTCACAAAATTATGGGTCCACGAACCGGAGGCGATGGGAGAGGCCGCCCTAACCCTCGGAAGGGTGCTGCGCTCTGGGAAATTTGTGCTGGGCGGCGAAGGAGAGGCGTTTGAGCGCGAGTTCTGTCGTTTCCTCGGGGCGCCCTCAGGTGTCGGAGTTGGATCGGGCACGGATGCCATCACTCTTGCGTTGTTGGCGGGAGGCATCGCCGAGGGAGATGAGGTGTTGGTCCCCGACTTTGCGCCCGGCGCGACGGCAAGCGGAGTCCTGGCAACAGGTGCGACACCGGTTTTGGTGGATGTGAAACTGGACTTCTCACTGGATCTTTCAGGGCTGCAGGCTGCATTGACTTCGCGCACCCGCGCCATTGTTGTCGTCCATCTTTTCGGAAGCATGGACGACATGACAACCCTTCTGGCCTTTGCCAGAGAAAACGGCCTCTGGGTGGTCGAGGACTGCGCGCACGCCCACGGGGCAATGTCTTGGAGTGAGCCCGAGCAACAATGGCGCATGGCAGGAACCTTAGGCGATGCGGGGGCGTTCAGTTTTTATCCGACCAAAAACCTGGGAGGCATCGGGGACGGCGGCTTCTGCTGCTGCGCCTCCCCTGCGATCGCCGAAGTATTGCGCGAACTTCGTCAATACGGCTGGCGGGAACGCGACAACTCGACGCGCGTGGGCCGCAACAGCCGCTTGGACGAGATACAGGCCGCCATCCTGAGGGACGCGCTCCCAAAACTCCCCTTTTGGAACACACGCCGCCAATCTTTGGCGGCCCTTTACCTCGAATTCCTGGAGCCGGCGGCGCATCGTGCCGGCGTGACTCTGCCAAAACCACAAACCGGCCGCCGTCACGTCTTCCACCAATTTGTGATACGCTCTCGGGAGAGGGACGCATTAGCCTCCCAGTTGGCCTCGCGAGGCGTCGGATGCGGCATTCACTACCCTCGTCCCCTTTCCCAGCAGACAGCCTACCGAAGATTTGGAGCAAACCGCTCTTTTCCGGTGTCTGAGCAGCTTGCAGGGGAAGTCTTAAGTTTGCCAATGCACCCCACGCTCAGCGTGGAGGCGGCGTTAGAGGTGGTTTCAATTTTGGAAGCAATTTGGAGAAACAAATGAATCAACGCGTTGTCTCGGGGTTTTCCCTCACCGTTTTACTGCTCATTATCATCGGTTGGTTTTCTTACCGAAGCATCAACGAGTATCGCAACACAGCGGATATGGTCTCCCGCTCCCATGTCCTCGCCAATGTGCGGGAAAACCTCCTGACGGACATCGTAAGCGCCGAGAGCGAGGCGCGCGGGTACGTCATCATGGGGCAAAAAGAGTACTTGGAACTCTACCTCAAGGCTGTGGACGATGTGAAAAAAGGCACAGCGAATTTGCGATCCGTGCAGTTACAGTCTGCTTCACCCGAATTGATAGAACGTCTTGTGCAGCTCATTGAAATGCGTTCTGAGCGTCTTCGTATCACTATTGAAGCGCGCCAGCTCGAGGGATTGGAAGCCGTTGTGGGTGTCGCAGGCATTGGGAAACGCTTGATGGATGAATTGCGGTCTGTTGCGGCCGAAAGCGAAGCGATGGAGGACAAGTATCTGGCGGCAGCCGCCGTACGCCTCAAGGAGCTTTCCGGGCGCACCACGTGGATCATCGGCATGGGGAGCGTGCTGGCCGTCGTTTTCCATTTAGCAAGTACGGTGGCGCTAAGCCGCGCCATTTCCAACAGAGAGCGCTTGGAGCGCTCCTTGTTGGAAGTCAGCGAGCGGGAACAGCGCCGTATCGGACAGGACCTGCACGACGGACTCTGCCAGCAGTTGACTGGAATTTCTTTGATGATCAGTAGCCTGCACCGCAAAATGCTGCCCGGTAACGAAGCCCATCTCTCCCAGATCGGCAGCCTTATCAATGGCTCCATCGAGGAAACGCGCCTGGTGACTCGCGGTCTGCACCCCGTGCCAGACGAACCCGGAGGCCTGGTGGTCGGTCTGCGAGAGCTCGTCGACAGCGTCCACACCAATACGAAAGTCAACTGCGAGCTCTCCATTGTTGGGGCGGTCCAAATCACGGATTCCGCAATCTCCTCAAACCTTTACAGAATCGCGCAAGAGGCCGTTCGAAACGCTCTCAAACATTCGGGTGCGCACAACATCTGCATCCAGCTACAGGGGATTGGACAGACCTTGGATCTTAAAATCGAAGACGACGGCGGCGGTTTGCCACGGGAGCATTCCCGCCGGGGCTTAGGCCTTGAAATCATGAAGTATCGGGCCTCTTCCGTGGGCGGCCAACTCACTATTCTGCGCAAGCCGGGATCTGGCACGCTTGTGCACTTTCACCTCGCTCAGTCACGGTCTTTGGCGGCTAATTGAGCCCCTCTCCGTCTTCCATGCTCCCTCACCTCCATCAGATTCTAGTCGTCGACGATCATCCGATTGTCCGCCAGGGAGTCATCCGCTTAATTTCAGAAGAAGCGCGTTTCCATGTGTGCGGCGAAGCGGCGAACTGGGGCGAGGCTTTGGATCAGGTCTCCACAGGGACTCCTGCGGCGGTGGTTTTAGACATTTCCCTGGGGAAACGCATGGGGCTGGATCTAATCCGGGAAATGACGGCCATTGTACCTTCCTTGAGAATCTTGATTCTTTCGATGCACGACGAAATGGTCTATGCCGAGCGCTCCCTCAGAGCGGGTGCTCACGGCTACATCATGAAAAGTGATGCCGCGCAAAAAATCGTGGAAGCACTCGATCGCATTCTTTCAGGCGGCATTTACGTAAGCCAACGTTTGACGGGGTTGGTCATTGAGCGGCCCACGCCGCCTGCGGGTAACCGCCCTCGCCCTGGGGTCCAATCACTCACCAATCGTGAGCTGGAAGTACTCTTCCTCATCGGCACCGGGCTGAGTTCGGAGGCCATCGCAGGCCAACTCTTTTTAAGTTTGAAAACGGTAGAGGCACACCGCGGAAACATTCGCAACAAACTCGGCCTCGAAACAGGCGAACGTCTTCTGGAGGTGGCCATCCGCTACACGCGGGAGCTGCCGTAGGTGCGCTTTCTTTAGAGACCGCCCGCGAATGCGCGGCACGGCTCTTCGAGACCCGCCCGCTTACGACACAAACTCCAACTCCACCGTCGAGGGAATCAGCCCCGCTTTGAACGCGCGGTCTAGAAACTCACGGATGGCCTGCCGGCCGACATCCCCGTAATCCAGCGTGAAGTCATTCACGTACATCCCGATAAATTTGTCCGCGAGCACCGCGTCCATCCCACGCGCCAGCGGCATCGAATGCGCCACCCCCGCCGCGCGGTGCGCGAGTCCGTACTCGATGCTTTCGCGGAGAATCACGTTGATTTCGCTGCGTTCGGCGGGCGTGAAATCTTTCCTGATGACATTGCCCCCCAAAGGCAGAGGCAGGCCGGTCTCGTTTTTCCACCATTCCCCAAGGTCCAGAACCTTTTCAAACCCCTCCGCCTGGTAGGTCAGCTGCCCTTCGTGGATGATGAGACCGACCTCGGCCTTGCCGGATTGCACGGCGCTAAAAATCTCATCAAACGGCACCACGACGTGTTTAGCCGCTCCCATAAAGAGCTGGAGACTCAAATAGGCGCTTGTCATCAGACCGGGAACGGCAATCAGGCGCTCCTTCAACCATTGAATCAGGGCCTCTTTCTCCGTTGGAAAACGGGTACCTTTGCGCACCACCAGCATCGGCCCGTAGCCATCACCCATACTCGCCCCACAGGGGAGCAACGCGTATTTGTCGAGAACGTGGGCGTAGGCGTGGATCGAAATCGCAGAAATGGCGAGCTCGCCGCGCATTGCCCGTTCGTTGAGGGTCTGGATGTCCTGCAGCGTGTGCTCGAAGGTCCAGCCGTGCGTGGGGATTTTGTTCTCCGCGAGGGCGAAAAACATGAAGGCGTCGTCAGGGTCGGGAGAATGACCCAGGGTGAGGGCGGCGTTTCGAGGCATCCTTTTAAAAAGCGCCAAAACGCGGGTTTCCAAAAGAAAAATCCGAACCTAAAAACTGCGTCGGTAGCGGGGTCAAGCCGGCCCCTGCAACAACAGGCGCACCAAATCATCCCAGAGCACCACCCCCGCCGGAGTCCCGTCGGCATTGCGGACCACGGCCATGGGAAGACGCGCGGAGCGCAGCTTGCGCATGATTGAGTGCGCCGGCTCATAGGCTTCCACGCGCACGATTCGGCGCTGGAAGATTTCGACCGCGCCGCGCCACTCGTTTTGTAGCGCCAACTCATGAAGATCCAACAAACCGCTCACCTGCCCCTGATTGTCGAGCACCGGCAGGCGCTCAACCCCCAAACTGCGCGCCAAAACTCGCGCGGCCGAGAGCGGCAAATCCCCCCGCACGGCGCCCGAAGCATCCAGAGGAACGAGGACGTCTTGAGCGGTTAGGTAGCGAAAATCTAACACGGCATTGATCAACGCCCTCTCCTCACCCTGGATGCCGCCGGTGCGTTCCAACTCCTCGGTGAGAAGTTTGAAATCCTCGCGTCCTCCAAAGAGTTTGATCTTTCGGGGAGGCTGGTTCCAAAAAAGAAGCCGGATCAGCCGCATCCCAAGCCCATGGAGGGGGCGCAGCAACCACTCGGCCAGCACGAGGACGCTGCTGAAAACCGCGAGCGCCCGGTAGGGAAAACGCCTGAAAAGAGATTTGGGCAGCAATTCAACTCCCAGCACCCACACCGGCAGCGAGACCGCGAAAAGAATCCAATAACCCGCCTCCCCGAAGGCGCCCGTGGCCCACTGCACGCCCAAGTTCAGGGCGATAATTTGCATCGAGTTTGTCACCACCAGCACCGTGATCAACATCCGCTCCGGATCCGCCAAAAGGCGGTTCAGCACCCTGGCTGCCTTGTCCTTCATTTTCACCCGGTGTCGCAGCCGCACCCGGTTGACGGACAAAATTCCCGCCTCGATGCCCGAGAACAAAAAGGACACCGCCAGGCAGCACAAAATCTCAAGGAACGTACCCATATCAAGCCCGGTACCCCACCACGCCCCCGCGCGGAGTGACTTCAACCAAAACCTCGACCACCCGCTTGCGGGATACCCTGCGCACCGTTAGCTGCAAGCCTCCCACGGAATGAACCGCGCCCAGTTTTGGCAACGCACCCGACACGTTGAAAGCCAAGCCCCCGATGGTGTCGATGCCGTCGAACTCAATCTCCACGCCCAGCGCCTCCGCAATATCCTCCAGACGCGCGTTTCCGCTGGCCACCAACCGTCCATCGCCAAGCGCTTCGATGTAAAGCTCCCGATCCCCTCCGGGCAGCGCCTCCGAAAGCACTTCCTCCACCAAATCCGAACGCGTGATCACACCTTCCGTCCCCCCGTGTTCGTCCACCACGATGGCCAGCACCTGGGGGCGCCGTAAAAAGGAACGCAGAAGGTCCACCGCCTTCATCGTCTCGGGCACGAAGGAAGGCGGCGAAAGAAACTCCGTGTAATGCATGCCTTTGGATTCCAAAAAGGCACGCACATCCAAAATACCCAGAATTTCATCGGGAGTCTCGCCGTACACAGGGATGCGCCGGTACCGGCAGGAGCGCAGGCGCGCTGAAATTTCCTTCTCGGAAAGGTCATCAGGGAAACACAGGGCGTCGACGCGAGGGGTCATGCAGTCCCTCACAGTTTTGTCCCCCAGCCTGATAATTTCCTGAATGATGGCGCACTCCGTGGGATGCAACGCCCCCTCCTCGGCCCCGATCTCCACGAGCGTTTCCATCTCCCCATCGCTGAGCGAGCGCGGAGCCTTGGGGGCTCTCGGGAAGAGCCGCTCTGCCAAACCGTCGGATAGCCTCAGCATCCAGCCTAGGGGCGCCTCCAAAACACGCATGATCGGATCGAGAAACACAATGGCGATGCGCACAAACCGGTGAGGGTTGAGGAATGCCGCCACTTTCGGCAGTAAGTCACAAACAAAAACAACGAGGCCAAGCACGAGCAATTCGCTTCCCCAAAGCGGCAGGACAGGCACGCGGCCACTTTGAAGGAGATAAAGGCAAATGAGCACCAGCGGCACGTTGAGCAAGACCTCCCCGAGCACCAGGGCCCCCAGAAGGCGGCGCGGTTGCTGCAGGATCTGGGACAATAACGCGGAAAAGCGCGTTTTTTTGCGGCGTAACCGCTCCAGTTCATGCCCCTGCATGGAAAAAAGGGCCGTCTCAAAAGCCGAAAACAAGGCTGATCCCACCGCCAAAAAAAACGCCGCGCCGCCCAAAACCCAGTTTTGTGAGGAGTTCATACTTTAAACGAACCGCACCCAAATCGCCCGATGGCCGCGAGGTCTCGTAAATAGGGATTGGTCTTTCAAGAAGCCCGAGAATAATTGGGACTCCACTTGGTGCGAATGAAAAAAAACGATCTCCTCGAAGCCTGGCTGGATTCGTGGGACGCCATGGAATCCGCAAATTCAAGCGACGCCCCTCTAGCCCACCCATTCCCAAGGGAGTACCGGGCCTTTTTCCACTGTTTTAATACAAGCCGCTTCTACGAAGCCCACGACGTGCTCGAACACCTCTGGCTGCAGTGCAGGGACACGAACCGCAGCTTTTACCAGGCGCTTATCCAACTGGCCGGAGCTTTCGTGCATTTTCAAAAACAGGCCCAGTTTCCACTGCATCCCACGCATTCACGGAGGGCCGCGCCCGGCAGTCGGCTCCTGGGAATGGCGGCGGCCCGGATGGCGGCCTTTCCCGCATGGCACCTGGGGGTGGACGTCGCCGCACTGCGCGGCTTGTGCGCGCTCTGGAAGGAGCGCGCCAGCCAGACGCCCTGCCCGCTTCAAACCTATGCTCCACCCACGCTGCAGATCCCAGAAGGAACTCCCTAAGCCCAGTCCGCCCCCTGCGCGCGAGCCTCTCGGCTCCGGAGGTTCGCATTGAACCAGCGAAGTCGACCGTGCAAGATCAGCCTCCTCACCAGAACATGAATAAAACACTGCCACTCCTTCTTGTCGGCTGTGCGTTGCTTCCCGCAGCGCTGCAGGCCGAACTCAAATTGCCCTCCATCATTGGGAGCCACATGGTTCTCCAGCAGAACCAGGCCAACCCGATTTGGGGGTGGGACACGCCGGGCACTGGAGTCACCGTCTCCTTCGCAGGCCAGTCCAAATCAGCCATCGCCGGCCCCGATGGCAGGTGGACCGTCAAACTGGACGCCGTCCCCGCTAACGCAACGCCCCAGAGCCTCCTGATTGCCGCGGGTTCCACCAAGGTGACCCTTGAGGACGTGCTTGTAGGCGAGGTCTGGATGTGTTCCGGCCAGTCCAATATGGGATTCCAGCTCAGCAGCGACTGGAACGGCGACCTGGAAGCGATGGCCTCCAAACTCCCCAACCTGCGCTTGATCAAAGTTCCCCGACTCGGCACCCAGGAACTTCAAAACGATTTCAAAGGCGAATGGAAAGCTTCCACCCGCGAGACGGCCCAAGGGTTCAGCGCCTTGGGCTTCTTGTTCGGGCGCTACATCCACCAGATCGTGGACGTCCCCGTCGGCTTGATTGACAACGCCTGGGGCGGTTCCGCCGCCGAGGCCTGGGTGCGCCGCTCCAGCCTGGAAAAAGATCCGCGCTTCGCCACGTTGTTGGAGAACACGGTCAAAACAGAAGCACAGAAAACCTCGCCGCAGGCCAAGACCGACTATGAGGAAGCCCTCCTCAAGCACAAAGTCGCGGCCGAGGCAGCCAAGGCCGCAGGAACGCCCCCTCCGAGGCCGCCCCAGCCGCCGGAAGCGTGGCTGAGCGGCAATTCACGGCCAGGCAATATCTTCAACGGGATAGTCAACCCGACACTCGGTTACGGCATCAAAGGAGTCATCTGGTATCAGGGAGAGGCCAACGCAAGCCGCGCCTCGGAATACGGCCAACTCTTCCCCTTCATGGTCGAAGAATGGCGCAAGGAGTGGAAACAGGGCAACTTCCCCTTCTACTGGGTGCAGTTGGCCGACTTCATGAAGGAAGACCCCACCCCGGTGGACAGCGCCTGGGCCGAACTACGTGAGTCGCAGACCAAAACAATGTCCCTGCCCAACACTGGTCAGGCCGTCATCACGGATTTGGGGGAGGGCAAAGATATTCACCCCAAAAACAAGCACGACGTCGCCGCCAGGCTCGTGCGCTGGGCGCTCGCAAAGGATTACGGGATCAAAATCCCCTACCGCAGCCCCGAGTTCAAGAGCCTCTCTCTTAACAAAAACAAGGCCATCGTGACCATCGACTGCTTTGGCAGCGCCCTGCGCCCCTTTGACGTCCAGGAGGCTATCGGTTTCGCCCTCTGCGGCGAAGACAAGGTGTGGCATTACGCCAAGGGAACGGTTGTCGGCGACGACAAGGTGGAGCTTTCCAGCGAGAAGGTCCCCAACCCGATCGCCGTGCGTTACGCTTGGGCCAACAACCCGGTGTGTAACCTCGCCAGCAAAGAAGGTCTTCCGCTCACGCCCTTCCGCACCGACACCTTTGAAATGACCACCGAGCCCAAAGCGCCCGAACCGACTCCCGCTAAAAAGTAGGAATCGCCACAGAGGCAGAAGAAAAAGAAAAAGCCGGCGCCGTCGCAAGACAGTGCCGGCTTTTTTGCGCACGCACTTTCCTCGCCCCCCCGGGGCGGCATTGACAATTCAACGACAGCAGGTCCAGACATCCTGACGTCTCCCTGAACCCTCTCGTTGGAAAAGGAATCTTGCTCATCTCAATTTCCCTTTCTTTCCGCAAGTTTACAGAAACGGATAGAGCAGAGCGAGGGCAGGAAAAGATCATCTCAATTCCCGTGACCTCAGGATGTCTGAGCCTCAACCGATGGGCCGCCCTTTCAGGGCTGGGGATGAATTTGGGTCCATTTTCCCGGGGCGTTGCCCCGGGCTAGCGTGGGGCGCGCCGTTGGCGCTCCATGCAGGGGCCCGTGGGTCTTCCGACGGCGTTCCGTGGGTCTTCCGTGGGTCTTCCGTGCAGGCGCCGATGGCGCTGCATTCAGGCGCCCCTACAAGGGGCAGTCCACTCGCAGCCCATGGCAACGCCATGGGTTTGATCCGTTATAAAACCGAAAGCCCTACAAGGGGCATTCTAGGTTAGCCCAGGGCAGCCCTGCGGATGAACATTCAAAAACGGAGAAAGCCCTGTAAGGGCGACCCAATCGCGCCGAAACAACAGGCCAGCTACATCAGCTCCATCAGCTCCATCAGCTCCATCAGCTCCATCCGTCTCTGTAGACTCAGACATCCCGACCTCTATGAAGAGCACCCCCAAAGACCGGGAATCTTCCTAATCGCAACTTTCTATTTTCCTCACTGGGTTACACTAGCAGATTGCTCTGGGTGAATTCAGGAACGATCATCTCAATTCCCGTGACCTCAGGATGTCTGAGTTTCGACACATTCGCTCACCCAACTGCATCGATCGCTAAATGCCCCGGGCCGCCCCACACAACAATACCGGAATCCCCTACCCACGCACCACCCAGCGCTCTAGACGCGCCTCCAGCTCCGGCACCCAGTCCACACGGTACTGCTCGGCAGGATGCACCCGGATTTTGCGGCCGTCGCCGTGCTCAAACTGCAGCACCACAGGGCGCATCCCAGGACTGGAGCCAAGCGCCTCGCGGATCTCCAACAACTCGGCCTCGGAGGTACTCTCCCACGCCAGTTTCAAATGGACCGGCCGCGCCACCTCGGCCGGACGCCGCAGAGGTTTGACCTCGTTGGCCATCACGCGCACCCCCTCGTCCTCGCGCACCTCCACCTTGGCCTCGATTGCCACCAGTTTGCCCACCTCGATGTGCAGCGCCCCGTTCGTGTACGCTTCCCCGAAAATCATCACCTCCACCGAATCACTCAAATCCTCCAGCGTCACGATCGCGAAGGGTTTGTTCCCCTTTTTCGAAAACCGCTTCTCCACTGCCGACAACGCCCCCGCAATCTGCAGGACCGTGTTGCGCTTGCCCGGTTCCACCGACTCCGCCAGATTCGCAATCGGCACGTATTTGCCACTCTCAAACAGGGAGCGGTAGCGGTCCAGCGGGTGGCCGGTCACATAAAAGCCGAGCAACTCCTTCTCCGCCGCCAACTTTTCCTCAGGGCTCCAAGGTGTCACCGTCTTCTGTGAGCGTTTTTTGGTTTTGGGCATCGGCGCATCCAGCGCGTCAAAAAGCGACACCTGCCCCGCCGCGCGGTCCCGGCTGATGCTGGCCGCGGCCGCCATGGCGCTTTCGATCTCCTCGAAAAGCTCCGCCCGCTCCACGCCCGTCCAGTCAAAGGCGCCGCAGCGCACCAAGCTTTCCACCGACTTTTTATTGACCCGCTTGGTATCGACCCGTGCGCAGAAGTCCGCAAGGGACGCAAACACGCCGCCGCTTTGACGCTCCTCCAAAGCCGCCACCATCGCAGCCTCCCCCACGTTTTTAATAGCCGCCAGACCGTAGCGGATCCCGGGTTTTTCGCCCTCGTTTTCCGGTTCGAAGGAAAGGCCGCTGCGGTTGATATCCGGCGGGAGAATCTGCAGCCCCATGCGCTGGCATTCGGCCACAAAAACCGTGAGCTTGTCCGTCTTGCCCACCTCGTTGCCCATCACCCCGGCCATGAATTCCACAGGGTAGTTGGCCTTTAAATAAGCCGTCTGATAACTCACCCAAGCGTACGCCGCCGAGTGCGACCGGTTGAACCCGTACCCGGCGAACTTCTCGAGCAAATCGAAGATCTCGTTGGCCTGCTTTTCCTGGATCCCGTTGATGTCCCGGCAACCATCCCGGAACTTCTCGCGCTCCTTGGCCATCTTTTCCTTATCCTTCTTGCCCATGGCGCGGCGCAGCAAATCGGCGCCGCCAAGGGTGTACCCGCCGAGGACCTGGGCGGCCTGCATGACCTGCTCCTGGTAGACGAAGATGCCGTAGGTGTCGGCGGTGACTTTTTCCAGAAGGGGATGGGCGTACTTTATTTTAGCCTCCCCTTTCTTGCGCTTGATGTAATCATCAATAAGATCCATCGGACCCGGCCGGTACAACGCCAAAATCGCGTTAATATCCTCAATGTCCTTCACATCAAACTTGCGGCAGGTCTTCATCATCCCGCCAGATTCCAACTGGAACACCGCCACCGTTTCACCCCGGTTGAGCAAGTCGAACGTCGGCTGGTTCACAAGCGGAACCTTGTCGATATCGAACCCCGGCTCCCGGCGCCGGATCAGCGCCACCGCGTCGTGGATGACGGTGAGCGTCTTGAGCCCGAGAAAGTCCATCTTGAGCATCCCCAGGTCGGTGAGCGGCGACATCGAGTACTGGCTGACGATGGACCCGTCGTTGGCCCGGGTGAGCGGGATGTACTCGGAGAGATCGCGGTCGCTGATCACTACACCCGCCGCGTGCACGCCCACGCCGCGCGTGAGGCCCTCCAGGGTGCAGGCGTATTCCCAGAGCTGGCGGGTGGCCGGCTCGTGGTCCACCGCCGCCTTGAGTTCGGGGTTCTTGTCGATCGCGCCGTCGGTGTGCTCCACCACGCCGGTTTCCTTGTTCTTTTTATCCACCCCGGCCAGCGTAATACCCAGCTCATTGGGGATCATCTTGGAGACCCGGTCAGCGTCCCCGTAGCTCCAGCCCAGGACGCGGCCCACGTCCCGCACCACGGACTTTGCGCCCATCGTGCCGAAGGTGGCGATCTGGGCTACGGCGCGCTCGCCGTACTTGATACGTACGTAATCAATAACTTCACCACGCCGGCTCTGGCAGAAGTCGACGTCGATGTCCGGCGGGCTGACGCGCTCGGGGTTAAGAAAGCGCTCAAAGAGCAGCTTGAACTTGATGGGGTCGATGTCCGTGATCCCCATGAGATAGGCGACCATCGAACCGGCCGCCGAGCCGCGGCCCGGGCCGACGGGGATGCCCTTGCTTTTGGCCCAGTTAATAAAATCCCACACGATGAGGAAGTAGTTCACGAAGCCCTGCTTCTCCAAAAGCCCCAGCTCCCGCTCCAGACGCTCCTGGATCACGCTGGACTCCGCCTCGGAACCGTACCGGCCCGCCAGCCCCTGCTGGCAGATCTGGCGCATGTACTCGTTTTGGTCCATCCCCGGTGGCGGCTCGTAGGCGGGGTACTTCGGTTTGCCGAACTCGATTTTGAGGTTGCAGCGGTCGGCGATCTCCAAAGTGTTGCGCACGGACTCGGGGTATTCGCGAAACAGGGAGGACATCTCCAGGGGGCTCTTGAAGTAGAGCTCCGGCACGTAGCGCATGCGTTTTTCGTCGGCCACGTTGCACCCGGTGCCGATGCAGATCATGACGTCGTGGGCCTCGTGCTGGGAGCGGTCCAGGAAGTGGACGTCGTTTGCGGCCACCATGCCCACGCCGAGCTCCCTAGCCATCTTGGGTAGCAGCTTGTTGCAGCGGATCTGCTGCTCGATGCCGTGGTCGTGCAGCTCCATGAAGAAGTTTTCCTTCCCCAAAATGTCGCGGTACTCGGCGGCGAGTTCCCAGGCGCGTGGTTCGTTGTCGGCGAGAATGGCCTGGTTGACCTCCCCCTTGAGGCAGCCGCTCAGGCCAATGAGGCCCCGCCCGTATTTAGAAAGCAATTCCTTGTCGATGCGCGGCTTGTAGTACATCCCATCGAGGTGGGCGATGGACACGAGGCGCACCAGGTTGGCGTATCCTTCGGCGTCCTTGGCCAGCAGCGTGAGGTGGTAGGCGGCGTCCCTGCCGCTGGAGGCATTGCGGTCCTTGTGGGAACCGGGGGCGATGTAGGCCTCCACGCCGATGATGGGTTTGACGCCGGCTTTTTCAGCCTCCTGATAAAATTCAATGGCCCCAAAGAGGTTGCCGTGGTCGGTGAGGGCCACCGCGGGCATCCCGTACTCCTTGACCTTTTTCATGAGCGCCGGGATTCGGATGGCGCCGTCGAGCAGGGAGTATTCTGAATGGAGATGGAGATGGACGAAGGGGTCTGGCATGACTGGGCGATGAACCTACACGCTCTAGGGCGCGGGATCACGGACGAAGCGATGGAATTTGAGAAAGCGCGGGGAGCGGCGGGAACCTCGGGCGGGGGGCGGGCCTCAACGTAGATTCTAGTTTTGGCTCAAGAATGTTCCTCTATCCGGCACACTTGTGGTAAGGTGTGGGCATGGGTGTAACGTTTGAGAGTGTCCGGGATGCGATGATGCTCCTTCCGAAAGGAGACAAGGCGCGTCTTCTTTCTGTGGTGGCACTGGAAGTGACTGACTCCCACCCTGGAATAGACATCCAGAAAGGAGTCTGCGGGGGCTCTGCGCGGGTCATTCGAACTCGAATCCCTGTGTGGCTTCTAGAGAGCTATCGTCGCTCGGGAAGCACGGACGCCCAGCTCCTGAGCGCCTACCCCTCTCTGAACGCGGAGGATTTGACCAGCGCCTGGCATTACGCGCGATCTCACCGGGAAGAAATGGATCGCGAAATTGCAGCCAACGGGGACGACTTGTGATTGCACGTCTTTATTCTAACGAGAATTTTCCTTTACCCGCCGTCTTCGCGCTAAGACGCCTCGGCCACGATGTGCTGACTTCGCGTGAGTCAGGAATGGCGAATGACGCCGTTCCTGATAACGAGGTTCTCGATTTTGCGACTCAATCCGGACGCGCTATTCTTACGCACAACCGTTGGGATTTTATGGTATTGCACCGTAAAAACCAAACCCACGAGGGCATTATCGTTTGCACTGTGACCCCAGCTTTTCGGCGCTTGCAGCCTGCATTCACGAGCGACTTCTCGAACTAGATTCCGTTAGGGGATTGTTGGTTCGTGTGAACAAGGGGGGATAGTGGCGCTTCGTGGGTTTCGGAGACGCTGCGTTTTTGCGAAACCTGCGGATCTCAAGTTTCCTGCATCCACGTCCTTGACACATCCGGCTTCATGCTGTTTGCTCCCTCACCCGCGTCGAACCGAGTGATTCAGGTTCCGGTGTTGCGTCCGCAAGTGATTTTGCGGGTTGTAACTGCCGGTTTTCTCTGGAAACCACCTGTTTTCGACCAAGTCTTCGACACCCTTTCATTCCCTTGATATATGGCAACCACGGAAGTTATTCTAACTGAGAAAATTGAAACATTAGGCGCCGAGGCGGATGTAGTGAGGGTGCGGGCTGGTTTTGCACGCAATTTTCTCATCCCCACCGGCAAGGCTCTTGAAGTCACCCCGGCCACGATGCGCCGCCTCGCCCTCCTCAAGGCCAAACGCGCCGAACGGGAAGCACGGGAATTGAACGAAGCCGAAGACCTCGCCCGCCGCATCGGGAAGATCAAACTCATTTTGGACCTGGAAACGGGCGAAACCGGCAAAGCGTTCGGTTCGATCACTTCGACCGACCTCGCCGAGCGCCTCAAGGCGGAACTGGGCGGCAAAATCGAAATCGACCGCCACCGCATCCAACTGGAGCGTCCAATCAAGGAAAGCGGTTCGCACGAAATCACCATCAAGCTGCATCACGACGTTTCTGCGGTGTTGCACGTCACGGTGAAGGCGAAGGGCGCTGCCGAAGGGGATTCCCAGTCTGCCTCCCATGAGGGTGACGAACGTCCCGCAGGCGGCTACAAGGCGAAGGCCAAGGCCCGCCACCAGGAATAGAGGAATAGGATCCTGATCTCTGCCTTCCGGCCCTTGAAGCCCCGGTGGTGATGCACAGAATTTAACCAAAGGAGGCGGAGTTGTTCCGCCTCCTTTTTTATGGCCACGGAAACCCCAAAGCGGCGCGGTCGCGAAAACCGCGGATCAGACAAAGCGGACCTTTTTGCAAAGGCCCTCCACCAACCGGAGATTCACCGGATGCTGCCGCAGTCGCCCGAGGCGGAGCTGGGCGTGCTCTCAAGCTACATGCTCGCCCCCCGGGAAGTGGGCGGTATCTGCGCCGAAAAGCGCCTCTCCCCCGATCATTTTCACGTGCCCGCGCACGCCGTCCTCTTCGAAGTGCTGGAGGGAATGTGGAACGATAACAAGCCGATTGATTTCATCACGGTCACCCAGATCCTCCGGGACCGTTTGCTTCTGGACCAGGTGGGCGGCCCCTCCTTCGTCACTCATCTTTTCACCTACCTGCCCACGGCGGCCAACGTCTCCTACTACCTCGACGCCGTCGTCGACAAACACACCCTCCGCCGTATCATCCGCGTGTGTACGGAGTTTGCGGCGCGCAGTTACGAGGAACAGGGCGCGGTCCAAACCCTTTTGGACGAGGTCGAAGGAAAGGTCTACGAGATCGCCAAGGGGCAGTTTCAGGAGAACACCTTCGTGCTCAAGGACACCGTCCTGGAAGCCATCGGGGCGGTCCAGACCCTGTTTGAGCGCCGCGGAGGCATTTCGGGACTCTCCACCGGGTTTAAAAAACTCGACCAGATGACCGACGGGCTGCACGGGGCGGAAATGTTCGTCATCGCGGCCCGGCCCTCCATGGGGAAGACGGCCTTTGCGATGAACATGGCCGAACACATCGCCGTGGAACTCAACAAACCGGTCGCCGTGTTTTCTCTGGAAATGAGCGCCATGCAGCTCGTGCAGCGTCTGTTGTGCTCCATGGCCCGGATCGACCAGTCCCGGCTCCGCAACGGCTTTCTCGCGGACCGCGACTTTCCGGCGCTCACCAGCGCTGGGGCGCGACTGGCCCAGTCCAAGTTGTTCATCGACGACTCCGCGGGCCTGAGCATTTTGGAGCTACGAGCCAAGGCGCGCCGGCTCAAGAGCCAGCACGACATCGCGGCCATTTTTATCGATTATTTGCAGCTACTCAAATCCACAAGCCGCCGGGCGCAGGACAACCGCCAGATTGAAATTGCGGAAATCTCCAGCGGTTTGAAGGCGCTGGCCAAAGAGTTGAACATTCCCGTGGTAGTGCTCGCCCAGTTGAACCGAAATCCCGAAAGCCGTACCGGCGAGAGCAAGGGGCGCCCGCGTCTGAGCGACTTGCGCGAATCCGGAAGCATCGAGCAGGACGCCGACTGCGTCGGGCTGCTGGTACGCGAGGAATACTACGCAGACTCTGACGAGGCCAAGCAGGAGATCGCCGGCAAGGCCACGCTCATCATCGCCAAGCAGCGTAACGGCCCGGTGGGCGACGTCTCGCTGACCTTCCGCAAGGAATTCACACGCTTTGAAGACCGTGCGGAGTCGGAGGGTGAAGGCGACTAACCACCCGGGCGCCGGCCTCTCCAACACACAGTCCCCTTCCCTCGAAATGGAAGTTTCCATCGCAACCCTCGACCAAGCGGATTCCCTCCTGAACCGCTGGGCGGGCGAAAGCGCCCTGGCAGACCCCATTTGCAGCCGCTCGGAGTGGAACTTTTCCTTCCACGAGATCATCGCGCCCCACCGCGAACTCCACCTGCACTCCAGCGCGGACAGCGTGCTCACGCTCGCGGGTTACGAACACCCCTCCGTTGGCCCGCTTCTGGAACCGATTGAAGCGCACTGGTTCTTCAGCCGCCCCCTCCTGGGCCCCAACGCGCCCGAACTGCTGGAGGAGCTCCTGGCCGAACACCGCAAGAGGCAGCTGCACCCCTGCGTCGCCATCAGCGGACTGGATCTGGAGGGCCCCCTGCTCGGCCGCCTGCTGCGCCTGTTCGCGGGCCGCTACGAAGTGGGCTGTCTGGAGCCCATCCGTTTCTGCTCGGCGTCCCTCTCCGGAGGTCCAGACGGCTTTCTCTCCCGCCGCAGCCGCAAATTCAGGGGCAACCTCCGGCGCGCCATCCAAAAGGGCGGCGAGGCAGGGTTGGAATTTGAACGCTGCGTTCCCCCGACCGAAGAACAGGCCCGACTCACGTTTGAGCGGATGGTTGCCATCGAAAAAACCAGCTGGAAAGGCCTCGAAAACTGCGGCATGACAGAGGAGCCCTACCTCACATTCTACCGTTCCGTCTTCCTACGAATGTGTAAAAACGAGGTGGCACGCGCCATTTTTGTCAGCCGCGAGGGGCGGGACATCGGTTTCGTGATGGGGGGCATCGACGGGATTTGTTACCGCGGACAGCAGTTCAGTTACGGGGCGGATTGGGCCGGGCTCTCGGTGGGCAATCTGCTCCAGTGGGAAATGGTCGGGTGGCTGTGTGAGGGGGGAATCCAAAGGTACGATCTGGGGTCCATTTTGGACTACAAAGTGCATTGGGCGGAGATCGAGACACAAAGCCACACCCTGGTTTGGCGCCCGACTCTTTAGGCTGAATTGACGCGAAACTAGCCGCTTGCATCGAAGCGATCCCCAGTGAACATGGGGCCATGCGTTTCACCCTCCCCCCCCTGCTCTGCGTTGTTTTTCCGCTCTGCTCTTTTGCAGCCCAAAAGGCGGATGTCGTCATTTACGGCGGCAGTTCCGGAGGGATCACGGCCGCCATCCAAACGGCTCGGATGGGAAAAACCGCCATCCTCATCGAGCCCTCTCGTTTTCTCGGGGGCCTCACCACAGGCGGCCTTGGAGCCACCGACATCGGGAACAAAAAAGCCATAGGCGGACTTTCCCTGGATTTTTACGTCGCCATTCGGGACTACTACCACAAGCCCGAAAACTGGAAGCAGGAGACGCGCGACCTCTACTTCACCACCCGAACCCGCAGCTCTGGCAAAGAGGATGCCCAGTGGACGTTTGAACCCAAGGCCGCCTCAGCCGTCTACGACGCGATGTTGGCGGGCGTCAAAGACCGGGTGACGATTGTCTTCGGGGAACGCCTGGATCTAAAACACGGGGTCAAAAAAACGGGCGCCAAGATCACCGAGATCGTCATGGAAAGCGGCAAATCTTTCGCGGCGGAGATGTATATCGACGCCAGTTATGAAGGCGATTTGATGGCCAAGGCGGGGGTTGGCTACCATGTCGGGCGCGAAGCCAACAACGTCTACGGGGAAAGCATCAACGGCGTGCAGACCGAGGGCGCCAAACACCACCAGTTTAACCAACAGGTCGACCCCTACGTGCGCAAGGGCGACCCCACAAGCGGCCTCCTTCCCGGAATCAACCCCTCGGGCCCGGGTGAAGAATTCTCCGGAGATCGCAAAATCCAGGCCTACAACTTCCGTATGTGCACCACCGACGTTCCCGAAAACCGCCGGGACTGGGAAAAACCCGCCCACTACGACCCGCAATGGTTTGAACTGGCCCTGCGCAACGCCGAAGCCGGCGACACACGCGTGTCGTGGAACCCCGTGTCCATGCCCAACCGCAAAACCGACACGAACAACAACTTCGCCATCAGTTCAGACTTCATCGGCATGAACTGGGACTACCCGGAGGCCGACTACCCCACGCGGGAGCGCATCTGGAAAGATCACGAAGACTGGCAAAAGGGCCTCTTCTGGACGATGGCCAACTCCCCCCGCGTTCCGGAAACACTGCGCAATTCCTACCGGAAATTCGGCCTCGCCAAGGATGAATTTACCGACAACGGAAACTGGCCCAGGCAGCTCTACGTCCGCGAGGCGCGCCGGATGATTGGCGACTACGTGATGGCGGAAAAGAACTGCAAACGCACCGAAATCGTCGAGGACAGCGTCGGGATGGGCGCCTACAACATGGACTCCCACCACGTGCAGCGATACGTGAGCAAAGAGGGGTTTGTCCGCAACGAGGGGGACATCCAGATCGGGACCAAACCCTACCCGATCAGCTTCCGAAGCATTCGTCCCAAGGCGGCTGAATGCACCAACCTCCTGGTCCCAGTCTGCCTGAGCGCCAGCCACATTGCCTACGGGAGCATCCGCATGGAGCCGGTTTTCATGGTGATGGGCCAAAGCGCCGCGACTGCAGCCGTCCAAGCCATCGAGCAAAAAACAACCATCCAGGCCATCAATCTCGAAAAACTCAAAACGCGCCTGCTCGCCGACAAGCAGGTGCTCGATTTCATCCCAGACCCCACGGAGAGCCGCGCGGGCCTCAATTTGCCTGGCATCGTGGTGGACGACTCCAAGGCCAGGATCGAAGGCTTCGCCGCGGAGGGCTCCTCGGTGGGAGGCTTCGTCGGCACGGGCTATCGGCACGATGGCAACGCCGACAAGGGCCACCAAAAGGTCCGATTCACCCCGGAACTCGCCTCTCCAGGCCGCTACCGGGTGGCGATCACCTACACCGCGCTTGGCAACCGGGCGAAAAAGGTCCCTGTCGTCATCCACCACGCCGAGGGCGAAACCACGGTGTACGTCAACCAGCAGGAGACCCCGACCGGACCTGATGGGGTCCATGTGGTGGGAACCTTCCGCTTTGAGGCCGGCCACTCGAGCTGGCTGGAAATCCGCAATGATGCCACCACCGGCCACGTCATTGCCGATGCCGCCCAATGGTTGGCGCAATAAGCCGCGCTTTCGCGCAACCCCCGTCTTTGATGGCTCCGGCATCGGATCCAAAGCTCTAACCCACGTTTCTTGCCTGCGCCCTGAAAGGCCTATGGAATCGTGGGTTTCCCCAAAAGGCACTACAAAACCCTCATGCCTGCGGGGAGATTTTTTGATCCTTTCGGCTTTTGTGACGCTCGTTGCGAGACATGTCTGAATCAGGATTTGGGTTCTCGGCGATCTGGTCCGGACTGATTCGCCCGTTGGTATCAGGGGAAGTAGGCAGGCACTGTGGCATGACTACAGGACGCTTCCTTACAAACTGCTGATCGGCATCACTACGACATTGTCAGCCAGCGAATAGGTCTGCGTCCCTGGATACAGAACCGAAAGTTGGTCCAGCTTTAAATCCTGCATCGCAGTCTTCATTGAGGCTGTGAGCTTGGGGGCATCTGCGCGCTTGATTTCGACTCCGCTGCGCCTTCCATCCCTGATTAACAGCAAATCCAATTCCGCTCCGCTGTGGGTGCCCCAAAAATATACTTCATCAGGTGCCTCCTTTCGAATTATCTCTTCAACGACAAACCCCTCCCAAGAAGCACCGAGCTTTGGATTTGTGAGTAAATCGGCCTGGGTCCGGATCCCACTGAGGCAATGAAAGAGTCCACTGTCCCTAAAATAGATCTTGGGGGCCTTCACTTGCCGCTTTCCTAGATTCTCGTGCCACGGTTGAAGTTGGCGAACGAGAAATGCGCCACTCAAAGCGTCCAAATACCGTCGGCAGGTAGGCGGCGTCACGCCAAGGCTGCCCGCAATCTCAGTGGCGTTCCATGTCTGGGCATGGTAATGGGCGAGCATCGCGGCAAACCGCATCAATGTCGCTGGAGCAACTCCTGGGTGAAACTGCAGAAGGTCCCGCTCAAAAAAACTGCGGATGAACTGGTGGCGCCAGATCATGCTGTCGCGGTCCCCTGCTGCAAGGTAGCTCAGTGGAAATCCACCGCGAAGCCATAGTGGTTCGAGCTGGTTGCTCCCAACTTCAGCGATAGAAAAGCCACCCATCTCGAGAACCTCGATTCTTCCGGCTAAAGATTCGGATGACTGCGATAGGAGCTCCGGTCTGGCACTACCCACAATGAGAAATTGTGCGGGCCGTGGTTGACGGTCAGCGAGAACTCCCAGGATTGGAAATAATTCCGGCCGCCGCTGCACCTCGTCGATGACCACGATTCCGTGCAGTCCTTCGAGTGCTGTTTTGGGCTCCTCCAATCGCGCTAGGCTTACAGGGTCCTCCAGATCAAAATAGTTGGCAGAATTTACCGGTACAAACTCGCGTGCGATGGTGGTTTTGCCGCACTGTCTAGGGCCGACGAGTGCAACAACCCGACTGCGCTGGAGCGCTGCTTTGACAGAATCTTTGATCTCAGAACGAGGAATCACGCCCGATGTTACCACGAAAAATGAACATCAGGTATTCGTTTTTCGCAGAAATTAAATTCCCGCCCTGCTCCACGAGCCAACCACTCGACGCAGGCGGCTCCGCCAATAAGCACGAAGTGGCGTTCAAACGCAGCGAGACATTCTCGGAAAATGGAGAGCCCTTTTACCATGAGACGCCCTCCAGAGGGATTTCGAGCTGTTGCTGAACGCGTTCATCCGGTGAATCCCGCAGACTGAGCTAGACTGAGAGCGGATCCACTGCGGTGTGCTTCGACAGAACGACCGGGTCGTAATGCCAGGCTTCGAGAGTGAAGGTGGCCTCCTCACTGCCACGCGTTTGATGAAAAGTCCGGTTGTCTATGAGGGCGGGCAGGCTCTTTTTGCTGACGGCGTAGGTTGGCAGTCGGTCGTCTTCCAGCAGCGTGCGCTGACTGAGGGCGGTCAGCTCGGCTGGCAGTGCCGGAACGGTGCGTGTGCTCGCCTCTATCCAATGCCGGCTCCGGACTGGGGAGGACAACAGGGGGAGCGCTTTTTCCCAGAGTGCTCGGCCGGAAAGCGTGAGCCGCAGACGGTGGGAACGCCCTTCCCGGATCGCCTCGCAAAGATGCGCGGCTTCCAGCGTGGTTTTGCGGAGGGACTTGATCCAAACCTCTACGCATTTTTCGAAGAAGGCAATACAGGGGGATGACCAAAGCGCATTCATTGCGCGGATTGTTGACCGATTGTACATCCAGTATAACATTCGGCCATGCCCGTGCGCGAGACTGCCTCTCCCATCCCTCGGTCCGCTTGAACGTTTCATCGTTGGCCGCGGATACAGGCATCACCCGGGTTACAGCGAATGCTTGGCTTTCGGTATTGGAGGCTAGCCACCTTGTCTTTTTAACCTCCCCGTGGTTCACCAATGCCTCCAAACGTCTGATCAAGACCCCCAAGCTTTACTTTGTCGACCCAGGGCTCGCCGGTTGGCGGATTGGAATTCGTCGAGTGGAACACTTGATTGCCCACCCGCAGAGGTGACATGAGTTGCCGAGGGACGTTCAATTGAGCCAAGCGGATCGTTTTTTTCAAAAGCAATTTTGACACGGCGCCAAAGTAGATCCATTGTTTATCCATGATTACCGCTGTGCAAAAATGGGGCAACAGCCTCGCTCTCCGCATTCCAAAGGCCTACGCAGACGAAACGCACATTCATGACGGCTCTTCCGTTGACCTCACCCTTCAGGACGGAAATCTCATCATCACTCCGGTTCGCCGAAAGTCTTTTACACTCGAGGAGCTTCTTAAAGACATCACTCCAGACAACCAACATGAATCAATAGACTCGGGTTCAGCGTTGGGGCAGGAGATTTGGTAATGGCTTTTTATATCCCGCGTAGAGGTGATATTGTCTGGCTGACCTTTACCCCCCAAGCTGGACATGAACAAGCGGGCAGGCGTCCAGCGTTTGTTGTATCGCCTTATGAATATAACAAAAAAGTTGGTCTATTTCTTGTCTGTCCGATTACTTCCCAGATTAAAGGGTATCCATTTGAAGTTCGAATATCCTCAAAATCCGGAATCGAGGGAGTGATTTTGGCAGATCAGATCAAAAGCTTGGACTGGAAAGCCCGAAAAGTTGAGTTCGTAGAATCCGCAGAAAAAGAATTAATCGATGCTGTAAGCGCGAGGCTATTACCGCTTATCGACGATTCTATTTAAGTCTAGTGTGAGCAGACCCACCGCCCCCTACGCCAAAAGCCCAACAAATCCCTGAGGTAAAGCGCTCTATGCGTGCCGCTACCACCTCGCCGTTCAAATTCTACTCCCCCGGGCCTGCGCACGCTCGCATCTCAGCCTCCTGCTCCTGCTCCGCTCGCTTGACCGCTTATGGACGCCCTCGGGCCAAGCGGAAGCCGTAGCTGCCGTAAGCTGTCGTGGGGGTGATGAAGTCGCGGTTCGCGCACCGCGCGTAGTCCACGTTGTTGCTCCAGCCGCCCCCCCGCAGGACTCGCTTGCCAGTCTTCTCGTCCAAACCGTCCCACATCCATTCTTGAGCATTCCCTCCAAGGTCGTAAAAGCCCAAGACATTCGGATTAAAGGACCCCACTGGCGCCGTTCCTAATACCCCATCTATACCGATTTTCTTCGGATCGTCCTTCCCATCCTCCAATATTGCGTAGTTTCCGTCGTCCCACTTCGGTTGTAAATACTCCCCCCAGGGATACGTAGACGTCCCCACAGCTGCCTCCCACTCCGTATTCGTCGGCAGGCGCCACTCCCTCCCCGTCTCCGCACTCAACCAGTCACAAACCTCCTTTACCTTGTTCCAACTCATATTTACCACGGGATGTTCGTCCGTCTGTACCCAGTCCTTGCTGGGTTGCGTCCAGACAGGCAGACCCTCAGCTCTGAGATAGAGCTTCCATTCCCCAACCGTAAACTCCGTCTTGCTCATCAGCAGCTCTGTCCCAGGCACCGGCAGCAGTTTGGCTTCCAGACGTTTCACCAGCTCGGGCAAAGCACTCGGATCCTTCCTCCGGTCTTTCCAGAAGTCGCCCAGCTCTTTTCCAAACGCCATCGCCTCATACTGCCGCCCTTGAGCGTTAAGCGCCTCAAACAAGGCTCCCTTTGCCTTGGCGTCTCCTTCTTTCTTGGCCTGCGCCAGAAACGACTCTGTTAACGACAGGTTCGCCTGGGCTTTATCATTCTCCCCATGGCGCATGGCTGCCTGATACGCCAACACCGCTTCCGGCCAGCGCACAAGCACCTGCAGCACGTTCCCTCGAAGGGCGTGATACCCGCCGTTCCTTGGCTCCAAATCCACGGCAAAATCGATGCTCTTGAGTGCCTCCTCAAAGTTTCCCTCACGCAGCGCATCCTCAGCTCTGGTTGCGAACGTAGGCGCCGTCTCCTGCAATCGGGCCAGTGCCCTTGTGGCCTTCCTCCCCTCAGTTACCACCTTCACCGTAAACCCACTCACCACTACCAGCATCACCGCGGCCGACCCAGCCAACACCTTGTTCCGCCCCACCCACAGCTTCACACGTTTCCACGCGCCAGCATCCTCGGCCGTGGTTGCAAACCCGTTCTGGTACGACTCGATGTCCACGGCAAACACCTCGACTCTAGCGTACCGCTTGTTACGGTCCGTCGCCATCGCCTTCAGTGTCACCGCCTGCAAAGCGCCTGGGATTTCAACGCCCATTGCGGCGGGTGTGCCAACCGTCACATCTCCCTTGCTGCCACGCTTGGTGATCATCGAACTAATCTCGCCCCGCTTAACCTTCGTGAGCACCTCGTTCAGCGTCTTCCCATCAATCGGCGGACGCAGCGTAAGAATCGCATACAAGATTCCACCCAGCGAGTAGATGTCCGAGCGCGCGTCCAGTTCCGCCACCATGCCTTCCGCCTGTTCCGGCGACATGTACTGCGGCGTCCCCATGACTTCGCCCTCCATCGTCATGCCATAGTCGCCCGTGTCACTGGCTGGTGTTACCGCCACGCCAGACTCATCACGTTCGCCCAGGATCTTTGCCAATCCCCAGTCCATCACCAGCACTTCGCCGTACTCGCCCACCATGATGTTCTCCGGCTTGAGGTCCCGGTGTAACACACCCTTCGCGTGGGCAAACGCCATCGCATCACACACCTTCCGGAACACCGTCAGCAGTGCCGCCCGCGTGTATTCCTTCACAGCCGCAGCGTCTCCGTCCCGGATCGCATTGAGCACCGCTTGGAGCGTGCGCCCCTTGACCAGCTTCATCGAGTAAAACGGCCTGCTTTGAGCATCCACCCCGATGGCGTGGATCGGCACGATGTTTGGATGCGCCAAGTGGGCAAGGACCTTGGCTTCCTTGGAAAAGCGCGGATCTTCGCCTCCGTAACTCACGCTGCTCACTTTGACCGCCACCTGCCTTTCAAGCTGCGGATCCTCCCCAAAGTAGATCTGCCCCATTCCCCCACGGGCTATTTCACGCACCAGGGTGTATTCACACAATGTGGCAGCCTTGTTTGAATCCGCTGGTCCAGAGCTGACAACCGCCTGCGGTCCTTGCCTCGTCACAATGGTCTCCGCCGTGCTCACGCTGGATGCGCTCCTCGATGCCGGGCGTTGAAGAATGGTCGCCGAAGAGGAGATGTGCACCGCCGCCACCTTCTCCTCCACAACCAGCGTGATCGAGCCCACCTGCACCGAAGCCGGATACTCCACCTCCACGCGCTCCGTGATTGGGTGCCCGTTCACCAGCGTCCCTCCGCCAAGGTCCTCCACCTGCATCTGCTCGACTGCGACCCACACCCAGGCGTGTCTCGCGGCTACACCGTCTCCGGCAATCGTAAACACATCGGCGGCTTCTTCCGTGCCGATCACAAACTGGGTCTCGCCCGAATCAAATGTGCTCAACATCCCACTGGAGCCGTAAAGGGTAAGCGACCATTGTTTCATCGTCATTACACTTGCCGGAATGAACGAAGTGCGCAAGCGCACTGGAGAACATCGGGCGTCCAGACGACCCATGCCCCGCAGCACACGCACCGACAGACTCACCGGAGCACAGCAGCGCAGCCGGCCACCGCTTCCGTGCCAACCGCGCGACCGGAGTCACGCACAGCCCACAGCGACCCGCCACGGCGTCGATGGGCTCCAAGTCCGGCTCGTCCGGAGCCTCCGTAATGAAGTCGCTTTTGCCCCCATTTCTGCAACCGGCACGCCCGGTGTCGTCGCGGGATGGCCTAGGGTTGCGAGGGCCGGTGTGAAAGCGGATGGGTCCTGCCGGTGTGAAAGTGGAGGGCCGCCGGAGTACGGGGCGGGCGTTTTCTCCCGCCGCCGCACTCCGATGGATGCCCGCCTGGCGTCTCTACTTCGGCCTGGGGCCGCGATAACTCT
>CANJZW010000047.1 GCA_947479475.1 Chthoniobacteraceae bacterium | reverse complement strand
TGGTCGCCCCAGTCGAATCTGCACCCCGACCGCTTTGAAATCCGCTGATCCCCTCCCGCGGTTCTTCCCGAGGCAATGTCTGTGGCCGTGACTTTTCGCTTCCCGAGCTCCCCCCTTCCAGGGTATTGCGCCCGCCGTTCTGCAAACTAGATCCCGCCGGAGTTCTTACCCCTTGGTTGCTCAAAGGAGTGGTCGCCCCAGTCGAATCTGCACCCCGACCGCTTTGAAATCCGCTGATCCCCCCCCGCGTTTCCTCCCGAGGCAATGTCTGTGGCCGTGACTTTTCGCTGCCCGAGCTCACCCCTTCCAGGGTATTGCGCCCGCCATTTTGCAAACCAGATCCCGCCGGAGTTCTTACCCCTTGGTTGCTCAAAGGAGTGGTCGCCCCAGTCGAATCCGCACCCCGGCCGCTTTGAAATCCGCTGATCCCCTCCCGCGGTTCTTCCCGAGGCAATGTCTGTGGCCGTGACTTTTCGCTGCCCGAGCTCACCCCTTCCAGGGTATTGCGCCCGCCGTTTTGCAAACTAGATCCCGCCGGAGTTCTTACCCCTTGGTTGCTCAAAGTCGTCCCTCCCGAACTGGGTCCGCCGAAAGCAGAGCCACCTGAACCACCTGAACCACCTGAACCACCAAACGAGCCGGAGCCACTTGCCGGAGGCCGGCCCTGCGACGAACCCGGAGTTCTTACCACAGGCTCAACCCCCGGAGGATTTGACGGCATTAACGGCGCCGTTCTTCCCGAAGACCGCTCAACCAACGGCGGCAGACCGTCGAGACTCGAGCTTGCGTCGATACCCGAACGCGGCACGCCTTTGGAAGAGGGCACGCCCTGCTTTGCACTTGGACTGATGGCCGTCGCACCCGGATTCACGCGTGAGGGCGTTTCCCGGGGTTGCTCCGGTGCGAAAAGATTGTTGCCACGGCTCTGTGGTTCACCGGCGCGATGCGGGTTATTGACACTAGGGGGCGCGATCCCACCCCGCGCAACCACTTCAGAGACGACGCCGCGACGCTCCTGCTCAGGCACCGCTTTGAACCTGACTTCAGCCGTGGGGCCTGAAAACGCCGCAGGATTCCGCCTCTGGGCCGTTTCCCGTGTTTCCCACTCCTGATTGAGATGGGAACGGAGCCGTTCATTGGCCCCATTGTCTCCGTACCAACCCCGGGAGACGGAGACGTCGGCCGAGCGCATCCGCCGATCGCGCTGTGAAACGACGATCTCCACACGCGCCGGCGCGGGAAGCACAAGCATGTCCCGATAGACAAAATTTTGCACCGTCCCAAAGTTCCCGCCCACGTTCATGGAGTAATAACGCTGCACATTTTGCTCTCGGACCACCCGCAGAAGAGGGACCTCCAACGCCGCGCGCTCCTTGATCCATCGGTACTCGGGGCCGCCGCAAAACACGCTGTTGTTTTGCCAGCCCATGTTTGTGACGTTTTGTGTCCTCAGCATGATCGTCAAATTTTGCGTCGGTCGAAACAGCACCTCCGTCAAACTGGGGGTGCAAAAATCTCGGACGTCGCAAAACCGGTAGTAGGCTGGGCCGATTTCAGTGTGGACGTCCACCCACGCGCTGATGCCCCGCTCACGTTGCCAAGGGACACCGGGAGGCAACGCCGCCCATCCCACGTAATCTCCGCCCCTGCGCCAGGAAACCCACGCCGGCGCCCAATCCGATCCAGGGACCCAGCACCAGCCTCCGCTGGTGAGAAGCCAGCGCCCATAGTGAAAAACGATGCTGCCGAAAGGCTCGTGGCTCACCCAGGTCCAACCCACGTCGGTATAGGCCCAGTAGCCGTTTGTGTAGGGCGCCCAGTCCGCCTCCACATCCGGGTGCCAGCAGGCGCCATGACCGCCAACGTCCACCCATTCCCCATAGGGGCTGAGCGCTTCTTCAAAAAACGAAAAGTCCGCATCCTGCGCACTTGCCTGCGTTGGAAGGCAAGCAGGAGCAATCAATGCGGCGAGTGCCGCTGTGTAGTGCCAGTGACGCATAAGTTTTAGAGGGAAGTGGAAAGTTCGATTGAGCCCCGTCCTCAGAGTAAATTAAAATCAGTCTAAAGCAATAGAAGACCATGTATCCTACAAGGATCCGCATACAGACTGATTTCTTCCCAAGCAAATGCGCTTCGAATTGAAAAAACAAGGTTGCATTCCTCTGCCAACTCTCTACTCTCCTCCGCCCCATGCCTAAGTCCATTGCACGTCGTAAGACAAAAAAAGCCGTGGCTAAGCGGTTCAAGTTAACCGCTTCGGGCAAGTTGCTGCGCCGTAAACCAGGTCTGCGTCACTTGGCCTCTTCCAAGAGTGCCAAGCGGAAGCGGAATCTGGGTAAGGCCGGCCTCGTGCACCCGACCATAGCACCTCGCATTCGGGAATGTATGCCCTTCGCCTAGGCGAAACGGCTGCTTCCCGCAGGTGTTATTAAAGCCACCCGTCCCAAGCGCCTGCCCGGCTCCGCCTGTTTTTACAGGGTTACGCCGGGCTCCTCAGCAGATGAGGCGCCGGACACTCACAGGAGAAAACAATCTGCTGAATCTAAACATAACTAACTGATCCTATGCCAAGAGCCACAAACGGCCCAGCCAGTCGCTCCCGCCGGAAGAAAACGATCGAGAAAGCCAAAGGCTTTCGCGGACGTCGTTCCAAACTGTTCCGGTACGCCAAGAATGCCGTGATGAAAGCCCAGTACTGGGCCTTCCGCGACCGTAAAACCCGTAAACGCAACTTCCGGATGCTCTGGCAGCAGCGTATCAACGCCGCAGCTCGCGCCCACGGCCTCACCTACAGCCGCTTCATCGAAGGGTTGAAAGTTTGTGGAATCGACTTGGATCGCAAGGTCCTCTCGGATATCGCCATTCAGGACGAAGGCGCATTCAAGGTGCTGATCGCAAAGGCCCAGGCGGCCCTTGCCACCAAGCCCGGAGTGCCCAAGGCTGCTCACGCAGCATAACGCTTTCCCTCCCATCTACAAACGCCCCGGAGGCTATTCTAGCTTCCGGGGCGTTTGCCTTTTCAGGGGTCCCGTTTTTCATGAGCGGACCTCGCCCAAATCAGGGCAGGGATACCCAAAAACCAGCCCCAAGCGCGGTCGCCCACCACCACCCCCGGAACCAGGCCGCTTGCGTGGCCCCAGGAAGGGCCCAATCAGCCCCGATCAAGCGCCAACACCGTCCTCTTCCAAGCGACGCTTGACCCACAAACAGCAAAGCCCCCTCATCCGCAGACAAGAGGGCTTCAATGCGTCTACCGATACGCGCTCTAAGCGCTCGTCTGGCCGGAACTCAGCGCCTTTGCCTCACCGCGATTTCCATTCCACCAGAGCACCACCGGCGCCGCCACAAACACGGACGAATAAGTCCCCACCAACACCCCAATCAAAATCGCCAGCGCAAAGTCCGCAAGGACGGGTCCGCCAAAGAAAAACAGCGAGATCGTCGAAAGCAACGTCACCCCGCCCGTAATGATCGTCCGGGACAACGTCTCGTTGATGCTCAAGTTCATGATGTCGATCACAGAGCCCTTCCGTCCCGTCTGCATCCCTTCACGGATACGGTCAAACACCACAATCGTGTCATTCACCGAATAACCGGCGATCGTCAGAACCGCACCGACCGTGACCAGCGACAATTCCCGCCCGAGCAACGCAAAGACGCCGATCGTGATCGTGATATCGTGCAGCAGTGCTACCAACGCACCCAGCGCGAAGGAGAACTCAAACCGCAGCGTTACATAGGCCAGAATCCCCAGCATCCCCAGACCAAGAGCCATCAGCGAATTACGCGCCAACTCGCCGCCGACCAGGCTTCCCACCTTTTCCACCTGTTCGATCCGAAACTCTGCCTCCGGAAACTTTGCCTTCAAACTCTCCGCCAGCTTTTCCCCCGTGCCCTGGGGACTGCGGATCGTGAAAAACTCCTTGGCCGCAGACTTTTCAATCTGAACCGCCACTTCCCCCGCCTTTTGCGCCTCCACAACTTCACGGACCGCCTTCAGCTCAGGCTTCGTTTTCACAGCCTCCAAAACCACTCGGTCTCCCCCCTTGAAGTCCACCCCGAAATTTTTCTCGCCCCGCGCCCAAAACAGCCCGACTGACGACAGAATCACCACTACCGAACCGGAGATCGCAAGCTTGCGCCAGCCCATGAAGTTGATGTTTGTGGAAACCAGCAAACGGCCCATGCTCACCTGCTTGAGCAGGCCCAGTTCGATCGCCCATCCGAAGAGGTTGCGCGAAACCACCAACGCTGTAAACAGGGTCGCCACGATCCCGATGGTCAGCGCCACCGCAAATCCCTTTACCGGACCCGTCGCCTTCGAAAAGAGGATCAGCGCCGTAATCAGCGTCGTGATATTCGAATCAAAAATAGCGGGAAACGCCTTCTCAAAGGCCGACCGCACCACTGCAGTCAGCGGCCGCTTATTATCCACCATTTCCTCCCGCAGACGCTCGTAAACCAGCACATTGGCATCCACCGCCATCCCAAGCGTCAAAATGACCCCCGCGATCCCGGGCAGCGTCAGCACCGTCCCAAACAAACCCATCGCTCCGAAGAGCAATACCAAGTTCACCAGCAAGGCGATGTTCGCAATCACCCCGCTGAACCGGTAGTAAATCAGCACAAATAGAGCCGTCATCGCCACGCCCAGCAGCCCCGAAAACACGCCGCTGTTAATAGAGTCTTCCCCTAGCGAGGCGGAAGCCGACCGCTCCTCCTCAATCACCACCGGCGTCTGAAGCGGATTTTCCAAAACGCTGGCCAGATTCCGGGCCTGAGATTCAGTGAAACTGCCCGTGATCGACGCATTCCCCCCAGTGATGGCCTCGCGGATCACCGGCGCAGACTGGACATTCCCGTCCAACATGATCGCAAACCGTTTGTTGACGTTTTCCTGCGTCAGTTTGGCGAACAAAGCCGACCCCTCACTGCTAAAACGCAAACTCACGCCCCACCCCTGCGTATCGTAAAAAGCGCGCGCCCCCGTCACCATCGTTCCGGGAATGTCCGCCTTCTTTTTAACCACCAACTGCTGCGGTGGCAGTTCCACATCGCCCACCCCACGGTCCTCCTTGTAGGTCTCCACCCGATAGGCCGGGTCAGGTGGCGCCAGTCCTTTGACAATCGCATCACTCTGGGGATGCACCATCTTGAATTCCAACTTGGCGGGCTTGTAAAGCTGCTCCCTAGCCTCCTGCAGTTTGGCCGTGTTCAGTCCCGGAATCTGCACCAGGATCCGGTCCGTCCCTTGGGGTGCAATCACCGGTTCGCTCGTTCCCATCGAATCCACCCGGCGGCGGATCACCTCCCGCGCCTGATCCAACATCGCCGGCGTGATCGGGCGCACCGTGCCGGATTCGTCCGCTTCAGCCTTGAGTCGAACCAGAAAAGAAGTTCCCCCTTTCAAATCCAACCCGAGTGGAAGCTTTTGCTCGGGGGGATACACCGATGCAACCGCCAGTAAAAGGATGGAGAGCGAAAGCGTGCTCCCAAGGAGGCGGCGCGTACGCTCGCTGTCGGTGAGGAAGTACCAAGCGAAAAGCCCCGCCAGAAGCAGGCCAGCAATGAAAACAAGAGAGGGGGTCATGGTCGAAAACTGGGGTGAATAGTTGAGGGGCCGCTATTAAAACGTGGAACGCAGAGCAGCCTAGGCTTTTGAGGAGCTTTCCTGCTTGAGAACTGTGACGATCGCACTTTTTTCCACATCAATCCGGACGTTGTCCGCAATCTTGAGCGTCAGCGTCGCCCCGTCTTTGACGTTGCTCACCACGCCGTGAATGCCTCCCATCGTAATCACCGCGTCCCCTGTTTTGAGGCTGTCGATGGTTGCCTGCAGCTTTTTCTGCTTCTGCTGCTGGGGACGGATCATGAGGAAGTACATGACCGCGAAGATACAAACCATCGGAACAAGCATTCCCGCCATCGAGGGGGGCTGCTGTGCGGCTTGAGCCAAAAAAAGAGGTGCAGTGAACATAATACTTCAAAAATAAGGGTCCGCTAACTCCGCCACCCATTGGGTTGCGGGGCTGGGAGGTTATTCGGACGGGCCGCTTTGTCCAAGACTTTCAGAGACAACAGCACGATCGCCGCCCACACCCGCTCCCTCAGCGTCCCGACTCAGACACCCGGTTCGCCGTCAACCGCATCGTCAGCGCGTAGAGCAACGCCAGCGCCGCCACCGCCAACACAAACCAAAGCGACTCGTGTTTCACCGCGTGGATCATCGCCTCGGGGTTGTCGATCAGCCCGGGATTGCGCTCGGAAACCCGCGCGCCCATCCACGCCAGTACTCCGCACCACAGTGCCGATCCAGAAATGGTGAGAATGCTAAACCGCATAAACCCCATCCTCAAAATCCCCGCCGGTATCGAAATCAAATGCCGCACCACAGGCAGTAACCGCGCGAAAAACACTCCCCCCAGCTCGTACCTCTGCAAAAACCGCTCGGCACGGGCCAGCTTTTCCTCGGTAACCAAAAACCGTTTCCCGTATTTGGCAACCGCAAAGCGCCCCACCAACCGCGCTACCCAGTAAGAAATCGCCGAACCCAAAAAGGATCCGAGCGTGCCCGCCAAAATAACACCGGTCAGAGTCATGTGCCCCTGGGACACCCAGTAGGCGGCGGGCGGAATGACCACCTCGCTGGGCACTGGAAGCACCGTGCTTTCCAGGGCCATCAAAACAATCACTCCAAGATACCCCCAATCGCGCACCCAGCCAAACCAAAGAGCAATCAGTGCGTGCATGGCTTGTTTAAAGAGATTCGGAGAAGGATCGAAAAAAACACGGCGGGCCCTCTGTTAAAACGCGTCAGTTTCGTCCATGAGACCGGGATCCTGACGAATTGAATCCAGTCTGCGGCGCATTCCACGGTCCGAGTCCGGCCGCTGCCAGACCCGCACCACGGTCTGAACCACCGCCGGAATCGCCAGTAAAACGCCCAAAGACAAGAGAGTCGCCCCCGTTGTTTTCTGGGTGGGCCGCTGCAACTTGCCTGCCAGCAACAATCCAATCCCGCAACCCACAGCGGTCTGTGTCACGGCAAGGAGACTGGTGTGAGTGAAATCTGAGGAACGTTCGGAAGACATAACACTGTTTTTCTTAATCTTAAGGATTGGGCGTTGGATTGGCGAACCCGAATCAACATTCAAATCACTTTTATGCAAACCTTCTTGGCATTTGCTCCGTAGCGAAGGGGGATCACTTTTCCAATAAAAGCCTCCCATGCAGCCGCCAAGAAACAACCGACACGGGTTTTACCTCACCCCAGACGGGGGTTACTCCACCCCAGACGGGGTTGCCTCCACCCCAGACGGGGTTGCCTCCACCCCAGACGGGTTTTACCTCTCCCTCGCCTTGTCCAAGCAATTCATCCAGGAACGCTCAGCAACGGGTAAAGTTGAGCGAAATGAGGCCCGTCGCCTGCCCTCCCGCTGGGCGCTCGCCCCTCCCTCTGTGAAGGCGTGCCCGCCTCTTTAAACCCGGCAAGCCTTCCTGCCCCCTGCCAGCCTCAACCGCAATCCTGCACACAAAACCATGCACTGGCCTGCATCCTACACGATAAAAGCACCCCAACCCCGCACCCCAATGACATGGCTGCTCGGGCTCCTATGCCTTCTGGCTGCCATGCTCCAGATGCTCGCGACATGGAAAAATCTCAGCCCGGGGCTTCCCTACGGGCCCGGACTTCGCTCCAGCCCCGGACTTCTCGCGGGCCCAGGGTTGCCCCCCGCCCGCCTTCCCCACACCGAGCTTCTCTCCAGCCACGGACTAACCCCAGCCCCCTCGGGGGCAGCCTGGTTGAACGCCCCGCAGGACGGAGCTTCGGTAGATGCCCCGTGGGAGGGAGCTTGCCTTTTGAGCCCGCAGAAACTTCTTGAAGGACAGTGGTGGAGGTTACTCTTTTTCTCCCTCGCCCATGCGGGGTTCTGGCACTGGGCCGCGGCCTGCCTTGGGTTTTGCGTGGTGAGCCGCTCCGTGGAACCCATCATCGGAGGCTGGCACCTGCTGCTCGTTTCAAGCTTGGGCAGCCTCCTGGGCGGGGCCGTCCACTGCCTGGCAAGCCACTGGGGGGCGCTACCGCCCAACCAGCCTCTTTTGGGAATGCTTCCCGCTCTTTTCACCCTGCTCGGAGTTTACGGCACGGTGCTTCCCGGCTGGCGCCTCGGAGCGGCCTCGCGTTGGAGGGGCGCCCGTTGGTGCGCCTCTCGCCCGTGGGCCCCAAGGGCCCGGCACGCCGCATGGGCCGCCGCCGGCTTTGCCTCGCTCTGGTGGGCCACAGGGTGGCACCCCGAGGCAGGGCCCGCAGCTCTCCTGCCCGCCCTCTGCACGGGCTGGGTCTACACGCGGCTGCTCGGCTTCGGGGACCGTTTTTTTCTCCAACGGATGACGGGCGAGGGCGACCCGCTCGAACAACGCATGGAGCAAATGAACTGGGAGGAGTTTCTCAACGCGGAGCTCAACCCGGTTCTGGAAAAAATCGCCCGCCACGGCCTCCGCAGCCTCAATGCCGCCGAAAGGCGAATCCTGCGCCACAGCAGGAGAAAACTGGAGGGCTGGTAGGACCGGGTGCGGGTCGGTCGGCCCGGTCCAGGCCTCGATTAATGGATAAAACCACACAAAACCAGCCCCGCTTGAACCCCATTCTTGCCCTCCACCCTCTGAGACGGCATGATCAAAACCCTTATGACTCTGACGGAAAAAGTACTAGCCCGAGCCTCCGGCAAGACCCACGTGCAACCCGGAGACAACGTCTGGGTGGGCGTGGACACCCTAATGACCCACGATGTTTGCGGGCCCGGAACCATCGGCGTCTTCAAGCGCGAATTCGGCAAAGACGCCAAGGTTTGGGACCGCAACAAGGTCGTCATCATCCCCGACCACTATATTTTCACCTCGGATAGCATGTCCAACCGCAACGTGGACATCCTCAGAGACTTCGTGCGTGAACAGGGGCTGCCCTACTTTTACGATGTCATCGACGACCCGAACGGCAACTGGACCTTCGACACCTCCAAGGGCCAGCTCAGCCGGCAGTACGGGTCGCGGTACACCGGCGTCTGCCACACCACCCTCCCGTGGAAGGGGCACACGCGTCCCGGCGAAATTCTCTTCGGCACCGACTCCCACACCTGCATGGCAGGCGCCTTCAACCAATTCGCCACAGGCATCGGCAACACAGACGCCGGCTTCATTCTAGGCACGGGCAAGCTCCTCATCAAAGTGCCCGAAACCATGCGTTTCTTTCTGGAAGGAGCCCTTCCCGCGGGCGTGATGGCCAAAGATGTGATCCTGCACGTGATTGGAGAAATTGGCTTTGATGGAGCGACTTATAAAGCAATGCAATGGGAGGGCCCAGGCGTCTACACCATGTCCATGGACGACCGCATGACCATCGCCAACATGGCCATCGAGGCCGGTGGCAAAAACGGGATTTTCCCGTGCGACCAGAAGACCCTCGACTACGTGCGGGAACGCGTTTCAGAAAACGGCACCAAGCAGGACTTCGAGCCGGTCGAACTCGACCGTGAACAGTCGTTTTCCTACGACAAAGTGTTCGACCTCTCCAAGCTCGAACCCACCGTGGCGTGTCACCCCGATCCGGGCAACCGCAAGTTGGCCAAGGAAATGGGGAATGTGAGCCTGGACCGCGCCTACATCGGCTCCTGCACGGGAGGGAAAACCAGCGACTTCCTGGCGTTTGCCGAGGTTGTCCGAGGCAAAACGGTGAAAATCGACACCTTCGGGGTCCCTGCGACCACCAAGGTGGTCCGGGAGCTCAAGGAGACGATGTGGGACGGGCTCTCTGTTTGGCAGATCCTCGAAAGCTCTGGGGTGCGTCTGACTGAAAACGCCTCCTGCGCGGCTTGTTTGGGCGGCCCGGTGGACACCTTCGGCCGGCTGAACCAGCCGATGAAATGCATTTCCGCAACCAACCGAAACTTCCCCGGTCGCATGGGCAACAAGGAATCCCAAGTGTTCCTGGCCAGCCCTTACACCGTGGCCGCCAGCGCCCTGACGGGACGGATCACCGATCCCCGTGAGTTTATTTCCTAACCTTTTTTACACGCCTCACACGCCTTAACTGCATCCAAAATCATGGCGCATACCGTCACCTCTCCCGTTTACGTGGTCCAAGACAACATCGACACGGACCAAATCATCCCAGCCCAGTACCTCACTCTGGTTCCGACGATTGCCGAGGAGTACATAAAACTCGGCTCCTACGCACTCATCGGACTTCCGGATTCGCTCTACCCAGAGCGTTTTGTGGCCGAGGGTGCTTCGCACACCGAATACAAAATCGTCATCGCAGGCCGCAACTTCGGGTGCGGCTCCTCCCGCGAGCACGCACCGATCGCCCTCGGCGCCGCCGGTGTGGAGGCTGTTGTGGCGGAGAGTTTCGCCCGCATTTTCTTTCGCAACTGTGTAGCCACCGGCGAGATCTACCCCTACGACACGCCGGTGCGGCTCTCGGAAATCGTCAAGACGGGCGATGTCGCAACCCTCGACTTCGACACGGATACGCTCACCGTGAACGGCACCGCCTACTCGCTGAAGCCTTTGGGAGAAGTTCGCCCCGTCATCGACGCCGGCGGGATTTTCAACTTCGCCCGCCAAAGCGGGATGATCGCCAGCCGCTAGTCGCTAGTCGCTAGTCGCCAGTCGCTAGCCCCCTCGCAGTGGGGGCGGGTGGCTTTCTAAGAATAAGCCCGCCCCCCATTGAATCCCGCCACCCCTACGCGACAGGCGCGTGGGCGTAAGCGAAATCGACTGCGGGATCAATCGCCCAACGTTTGGCGACTCCCGCCAAATCATTGTTGACCGCCCACCGGTCCGGCAGCGCCTCTCCCTGATGGGCTGGGTTGCCGCCTTTTAATTCCATACAGCCTTTGTTGTTGCCAATCGCGGCAACTTCCTCGACCTCCTCCTGGGTCAACACCTGCTCGGGCAGGGCCGCGAGATCGTCCACCTTCGACTCGATGTCTCTGGCCCCCTCGCCGATCTCTTGGATGATCGTCGGCACAACGCTATGCACCGGCTCGTGGGCAAGGTTCCAAAGGCACGCAAACTGCAGCAAACTCAGGCCATGTTTTTGCGCAATATGCCTGAACCGCTCGATCTTGGCGTTCCCGCCCTCCACCCAACCGGCAGGCCGGTAGGAACGGTGGTCATACTTGGCGAACTCGTGTCCCGGTTTCACGTCTCCATGGAACAGGCCGCCATGGTCCACGACGCGCGTGATGAGTTTGACTCCAGCCTGTTTGGCCCCCTCAAGACACAAGCGGCCGGGCCATGGCTCCAACGGATTGAGAATCACCATCGCCCAGTCTAGCAGGGGCCCGAAACGCTCGAAACACAGCAGTAAATCCAGGCTGAACCCATTGGCCGGCCCCGGAGCCACACCGAGACGGTGCGCCAGTTTCCGCTCCTTGACCTGTTCCATCCCTTTCCAAACGGCATCGCTGCTGTATCCCGTATAGTCGGGATTATGCAGCATCAAACAGTCGAAATAGTCTGTCCCGCAACGCTCCAGCTCCCGCTCTGTTGCCATGTCGATGTACTCCGCGTAGTCGCGCGGGCTGCGCAGAGCGGGGTCGGTGAAACGAGGGAAACCCTTGGACCCCACGCGTTCGCCCTTGTAAAAATCATGCCCGATCATTCCCACCAGGCAGTAGGTATCGCGAGGAATCCCCTTTAAAGCCGTGCCCAGCATCGTGTCCGCGGCGCCATTCCCGTAGACATCGGAGGTCATAAAAGTACGAATTCCACTTTGATACGCATGCCGGATGACTTCTATAAAGCGTTCATCCGAAATCGGTTCTCCAAAATGCATGAAGCGGCCGCCATTCCACGTTCCGTAAGCTGTGCGAGTCAGGTCCATAGTTTGTTTGAAACACTACCCCGAAATGGCAGCGAGTTAAGCCACGATTTTACGAAAGCCGCCCATTAGGCCAACAAACACCTCCTCAAAACTCGGACCGCGCCCCCCACCCCCCCACGCAAATCCTTCGGAAACGCGACCCCGGCCCGGCGCCTCCGCTGCTTGAGCCGTCACACTTTTTACCAACTGCTCACTGCAATTCGGCGCCATCTGCGCCAAGCTAAAGCGTCAACATCCCAAGCGCCGTGCCTGCTCTACCCAAAAAACAACGCATTTCCGCCCTCCTTGAGGTGCTGGCCAAAACCTATCCCCACGCCCATTGTGAACTGGTCTTCAGCAACCCGCTGGAACTGTTGATGGCAACCATTCTCTCCGCCCAGTGCACCGACGTGCGGGTCAACCAGGTGACGCGCCGCTTGTTTGAGCGCTGCCGCACCCCGCAGGATTACGCGGAGATCCCCCAGTCCGAACTCGAGGCCATCGTCCAGCCCACCGGTTTTTTTCGCTCCAAAGCCAAACACCTCAAGGCCTGCGCTCAGACGCTTTTGGCCTCCCACGGGGGCGCGGTGCCGCGGAGCCTGGCCGCTTTGACCAGCCTGCCCGGAGTCGGCCGCAAAACGGCCAACGTGGTTCTGGGTGATGCCTTCGGCACTCCGGAAGGCGTCGTCGTCGACACCCATGTCCAAAGGCTCTCAGGCCGCTTGGGCCTCTCCAAACACCGTTCCCCGGAAAACATTGAGACCGACCTCATGCGCTCTGTTCCAAAGCCGCAATGGGCCGTTTTAAGCCACTGGCTCATCTGGCACGGCCGGCGCCGGTGCGGCGCCCTCAAGCCGGACTGTTTACACTGTGAAGTCCGGGAACTTTGCCCAAGCGCCGAAAAAGACGCGTCCAAAATCGGCCGTAAAACGGCCCCTAAAAAACGCAAAAAGCCGACGGCAGCTTCCACCAATGTGAAAGCACGCTAACTTTCACAAGGAACCCTTCAGCCCCGAATCCCGATGAAACACCGCCTTTTCCTCATTACATCAGCCCTCTTGGGCCTTAGCGCCTTCGCCCAACCCGGACTCACCATCTACAACGGACGCTTCGCCGTCGTCCGCGACATCGTCGCTCTGGAGCTCAAGGCGGGCGAAAACAACGTCAGATACTCAGGAGCCACCGCGAGCTTGGATCCGAGCACCGTCATCCTCCGGGATCCTTCCGGGAAAATCCCCCTCTCAATCCTCGAGCAAAATTATCAGAACGATCCCGTCAACCAAATCACACTTCTGGACCGCTTTGAGGGCCTGCCCCTGTCTTTCCTCGTCCGCGACCCCCAAAAGGGCGACCGCATTCTGGAAGGCAAGGTCATCAGAAGCGGGTACGTGCCTGGCGGACAACCCGTCGAACCCATGATCGAGGTGGATGGAAAAATCCTCTTCGAACTCCCGGGACGCCCGCTCTTTCCTGCCATGAAGGACGAGGGGCTCCTGCTCAAACCTCTGCTGAACTGGAAAATCCAAAGTCCCGAGGCGGCCAGCCTCCAAGCGGAGCTCGCCTATCTCACACAAGGCTTGGAGTGGACCGCAAGCTACAACCTAGTGCTTCAGGAAAACGGTTCAAATGCTGATATCAACGGCTGGATCACCATCAAAAACACTTCCGGCAAACAGTTTGAAAACGCCCGCATCAAACTCATGGCGGGCGACGTGCATCGCGCCGAAGCGGCCCCCATCCCAAAGATGATGAGAGTGGCCATGCTCGCCGAAGACGCTGGAGGACCCGCCGTGAGCGAAAAGACTTTTGACGATTTTCACCTCTACACCCTGCCCCGCCCCACCACTCTAAGGGATCAGGAGACCAAACAGCTCGAATTTATCCGCGCCGCCGCCATTCCAACCCGCCGCATCTACTCCTACGATGCCACTCCCGAACTCCAATTCTTTGGACAAACCATCACGGAGAGCGGATGGGGAGCCAATGCCGGAAAAGGAAAAGTAACTTCCTCTCTGGAATTCACTAACTCAGAAGCTGCTCCGCTCCCCGCCGGCAGTATTCGAGTTTATCGAAAAGACGGCGAACAGCTCGAATTTGTGGGCGAGGACCGGATCGACCACACGCCCCGCAACGAGAAGGTGAAAATTAAACTGGGAAACGCCTTTGATTTGGTCGGCGAACACAAACGCACAAACTTTCAGTCGGACACTTCGCGTAAGACGATGGACGAAAGTTTTGAAATCCGCCTGCGAAATCAGGGCAAGGGTCCCGTGGAAATCAAAGTGGTGGAACATCTAGCGCGCTCCGCCACCTGGACCATTCCAGTCAAAAGCCATGATTTTAAGCAGTTAAACAGCCATTCGCTGGAGTTCACGGTCGCGGTCCCAGCGGGCGGGGAAACGGTGGTTACCTACACCGCGCACTACACCTGGTGAGAACAGGAAATGGAGATGCCTCCTATTGATTCCCCTTCTATCTTCCGCAGAGCTTGCTTTCAGGTCGCCGCTTAGGAAGCCTCCTGCGTCCTCATGGGTGCCGCCTTACAGACCTTCCTTGCCCGCTTCCTTAGCAGCGCCACGCTGTGGGGAGTCTGCTCCGCCGTGCTTTATTGGGCCTACGAACCCGGCCTCTGGCTTTTGGTCGCGGGCCTGGTGCTCGGTGGCTTGCGCGAATTTTACGCCATGCTCGCCGCCGATTCCTTCCCGCACTTCCCCCGTACCGGCCTCGCCGTGGGCGCCGCACTCATCCTAGGCGCCCTCGCCATCGGCGCCACTCGGGGCCCGGACCAGGCCTTCGTGTTCGAATCCGCCGCGCTCCTTATCGGCACCCTGCTGGTGTTCACTCGCCAAATCTTCCACCGAAACACCGACACCCTCCCCCTTGCCGCCATCGGATACACCCTTCTCGGCCTCGTCTACATCCCCTTTCTTGGCGCCAACACCGTCAACCTAATCTACCTCACGCCAAAAAACGCCGACGGCCATCTCACCGGCCACTTCTACCTTCTTTACCTGGCGGCCGTCACAAAAATGTCCGACTGCGGGGCTTACTTGACTGGCTCCCTCATTGGAAAACACCCAATGATCCCACGGATCTCCCCCAAAAAAACATGGGAGGGCTTTTTCGGCGCACTTGGACACTCGATTCTCACCTCCGTCATCCTCGTGCGGATTTTCCCAACCCAACTCGCCCTCATCGGCTCGCTGGCGAGCGCCGTGATCCTCGGCCTGATGCTCGGCTTTGCCGCAGTCCTCGGGGATCTCGCAGAGTCCCTCCTCAAACGCTCCACGCACATCAAAGACTCGGGCCATTTCCTTCCGGGCATCGGCGGCGCACTCGACCTCATCGATTCCCTCCTCTTTACCGCGCCGCTGCTCTATTTGTATCTCCGTTACGCCCCCGGTTTCTGATGTCAAACGGCACCCCTCCATCCCCTGCTCCACGTCGCCGCCGCGTCGTCATCCTTGGCTGCACCGGTTCCATCGGACAGTCCTCGCTCAAAGTGGCAACGGACATTCCCGAGCGCATGGAAATCGTCGGCCTCGCCGCAGCCCGCAGCATGGCCCCCTTTCTCGAACAAGTCCGCACCTGGAAACCCCTCTGCGCCGTCCTCGCCGACCCTGCCGCCGCCGCCCAGGCCCGCGCACTCCTCGGTCCCGGCGGCCCCGAGATCCTCGATGGAGAAGACGGCCTCTGCACGCTCGCCACTCTTCCGGAGGCGGACCTCGTCATCATCGCTATCGTTGGCACCGCGGGCTTGCGCCCCACCCTCGCCGCAATTGAAGCCGGTAAAGACGTGGCAATTGCCTCCAAAGAAATCCTCGTCATGGCCGGAGAAGCCGTCATGGAGGCAGCCCGCCGCAAGGGCGTCCGCGTGCTGCCCATCGACAGCGAGCACAACGCAATTTTCCAGTGCCTCGAAGGCCGCAATCCCGGCGAAGTTTCCCGTCTGCTTCTGACCGCAAGCGGCGGCCCTTTCCGAACATGGCCCGCAGAGAGCCTCGCCGCTGTCACTCCCGCACAGGCACTCAAACATCCAACCTGGGAAATGGGTCGCAAAATCTCCATCGATTCCGCGACCCTTTTCAACAAGGGCCTCGAAATGATTGAGGCCCGCTGGCTTTTCGACATCCCCATGAATCGCGTGGAAGTCGTCGTCCATCCCCAGAGCATCATCCACTCGATGGTCGAATTCGTAGACAGCTCCGTGCTCGCACAGCTTTCGGTCACGGACATGTGTTTCCCCATCCAGTACGCGGTCACCTGGCCCGAACGTGTCCCCAATCGTCTTCCCCCAATCAACTTCGCCCAGCTCGCAAAACTCGAGTTCGAGGCGCCACGCACCGCAGACTTCCCGGCGCTCAACCTCGCAAGACTCGCTGGCGAAACCGGCGGCACACTCCCCGCCGTACTCAATGCAGCCAACGAAGTCGCCGTAGACGCCTTCCTCACCGGCCGATGTTCCTTTCCCGCGATCTGGAAAACCGTGGCCGCCGCAATGCATTCGCACGTCTTTGACACGTCACCCAATCTGGAAACCATCCTCATCGCAGATGCTCGAGCGCGAAAAGATGCCGGGCAATGGCTCGTATCCCAACGGTAAAAGTCCGGCGCAAATTTTCGCAGACAAATCCACCGCCCACACGCGTCCTCTCTCCGGATGCATCCCTCCCTCGAACAGATTTACGACGCACACGCCGACGCGTTGTATGCCTTCCTTCTGAACTGCTGTCGGGACGAGACCCTCATCCAGGACGCCCTCCAGGAAGTCTTCCTCAAACTGGCGCGCAACCCACTCCTTCTCGAAACCGCCCGCGACACGCGCGCGTTTCTCCTGCGCACTGGACACAACGCGCTGCGCGATCTCGCGCGCCGTAATTCCACACGAGCCCATTACGAACAGCGGCATCTAGAGCAAACACCAACGCTCCTGCTCCCCGTTTTTTCCGGTGAGGACGACGCCTTCCGCCTCGCGCTCGAAAAATGCCTGCAGGATCTCCCCGAAGAACAGCGCGCAGTGCTCCACCTCAAACTTTGGGAAGACCTTACATTTGCACAAATCGGCGAGACTCTCGACATTTCCCCACACACCGCCGCCAGTCGCTATCGCTACGCCTTAGACAAACTTCGAAACGTGCTACGTCCTGTTTACGAGGAACGCCTTTAAAAAACAAACAATGCAAGACCCACTCGAAACCCGCCTCTCTCAACTCCCCTTGCGCCCCGCTCCCGCCCACTGGAGGAGAGCCATTCTTAATCGAGCTGCTGACGTGCCCCCCCGCAAACGACTCTCCGCTAACTGGCTGGCGCTGGCCGCTGCGTGGATACTGATCGGCCTGCTGCAATGGCATTCCAACGCACCAGGGGCACCTCATATGAAGGGACTCACAGGCCCCATCTACCTTCCTGTTCTCAGCGCACTCCGCACACAGGAGGCCGTCCTAGAGGAACTCCTGGCTGAACCTTTGCCGCCCCCACCGGCGCCACGACAAAGCCGGACCATCCTTCAACCATCAGCAGCGACCGTCTAAATCCATGGAAACCACACCCCACTCACCGCCCTTACGCACTCCCCGCAAATGGTTGCGCCGCATTGCATGGAGCGCACTCTGGCTGGCCACCATTCTCACCCTCGCGATTTCCCTTTTGAATGCCTACGCGAGGCACCGTTATCAAACGGCTCTTACCAACGCCACGGCGGCGGGTCTACCCAATTCATGGGATGACGTTCTCTTAAAACCTGTCGAAGACACAGACAACTTCGGGGCGCTCCAGGATTTTAAACCCTTTCTTGCCGTCGAGGAAGTTCCGACTGCACCAGGCCCTGCCAACCCCTTTGGCACTAAATTGAACTATCTCGATGAAAAAGGGATGGAAGCATTGAAGAGCCTCAAGCCACTCAAAGTTTCTGGAGGGAGCCTCAAATCCTTGGGTCCATTTGAAGCGAGAAACCTGGCAGATCTTCGCCAGAAGGCCATTGAAGACAACCGCCTCACTTTAGACTCGGCCAACCTTTCGGATTCAGACGCGATTCTCAAAGTTTTCGAGAATATCGAAACCCTTTGGCTCCGCCTCCATGCCGCAAAATTGCGAACCCATGCCGTTCTGTTTATCCCCCTGAAACCCAGTTTGATGTTGGTAAATCCAATGTTAACCCCTTCCCTAACCCTAGCACACATCGCTCAACTAAAGGCGAGGGCGTTTATCGGTACAAACCGAGGAGCGGAGGCGCTTGAGGAATGCCTTCTACTGCTTAAGATAGCCGATCTCCGTACATTTCCGACTCTGATTGAACATCTCGTTCGCACCACAGAAATCGGGATTTTGATGCCTGCCCTTTACGAAGGAATTTCGCAGCACGTTTGGTCGGATGCGCAGCTCGAAGCCATTGAAAAAAAATTAGCCCGTTATGATCTTCTGTCAGACTTGAAACAAGAATTGGGAGGAGAAGCACTTTTTTCGAGGACTATCAACGAGCGGATACAGTCTAGTAAAAATAAGTTTTCAGTCGCCGCAATGCTCGGCAATTGGGGGCAACCATCCACTCTCATGCGGGCAGAGGGACTCCTGTCCTTTGTTATTCCAAAGACGGTCTTAAACATCCTTTGTACAGCAAATTTAGAGACAGTTGTTCAAATGGCTGGGTTGCTCTCCGAAAAAGACAACCCCAACTTGCGCGGATCTGCGAGGACCCACGACCTCCACTGGGGCCCTCTCAACTCCATCGCGGGATTGGGAGTGCCAGCAATTGAAAGCGTTTTAAAAAGCACAGCTCGAGGACAGTCCTTGATTAACATCGCCCGCGTTGCCCTCGCATTGGAGCGCCATCGATTAAAGCACGGCACCTTTCCCTCAACGCTCAAGGAACTCGCGCCAGCCTATCTCCCTGCCATCCCGGTAGAAGTCTTCGACGGCGCTCCTCTCCATTACACTCCAAAAGCCAACCGCGAGGGCTTCACCCTCTATTCCACCGGATGGAAAGGCACGGACGATGGCGGAGTCATGGACAATACCAAACCCAACGAAACAAACTGGACTTGGGCCACGCCCTGAGGACTCCCAACGCTACAACGCACCCTCCACCTGTTCGCAAATCGAGTGCAGCAGAAACTTGTGCCCTTCCTGAACGCGGGCCGTGACGCGCGAACTCACAATCAAATCAACATCCGCAAGACCCTTCGCCTTGCCCCCATCCTTGCCTAGCAAAGCAATCGTGTGCAGGCCCGCCTCCCGCGCCCGCGTCAACGCGAGCACGATGTTGGGCGAGTTTCCGCTGGTGGAAATCGCCACAAGCACGTCGCCTGGCTTTCCAAACGCCTCCACTTGTCGGGCAAAACTCTGCTCATAACCGTAGTCATTCCCCACGGCCGTCAAAAGACTGCCACACGCCGCAAGGTTGATCGCGGGGTACGCCTTGCGGTCCCTGATAAAGCGACACGTGTATTCCGTCGCAAAATCCGCGCCGTCCGCGGCACTGCCACCGTTGCCACAGACCAGCAGCTTGTGGCCACCCACCAGGCAGGAACGCACCAAATCCGAGGCCTGCAGCAACGCCGGCTCCAGTTGCCGGATCTGCCCGAGGCTCGCGACTGCATCATCCACCGCTTTTTCAAAAACGCTCATCCCCAACCGTAACGGCCCAACCCAAAATCCGCCAAGGCGAAAGAAGGCGCGGTTGCCTCGAGCCGCATCACGGGGCATCGTGAAGCGTGTTTTCAGACCATTCGTTCCAAAATCAAACCGCCGCCACGGACAACGACTCCCTTCTGGGCGCGTTTTTGGAGCGTATTCAAACCCGCGGTCTCGCGCTGTATCCGGCCCAGGAAAACGCCATCCTGGAACTCTACGACGAAAAAAACGTCATTCTCAACACCCCCACAGGATCGGGCAAATCTCTGGTAGCCACCGCACTCCACTTTAAGTCGCTCTCCCAGGGCAAGCGCTCCGTCTACACCTGCCCCATCAAGGCGCTGGTGAACGAAAAATGGCTCGCCCTCTGCCGCGAGTTTGGTCCCGAAAACGTCGGCCTGAGCACCGGCGACGCCACCATCAACCGCGACGCCCCCATTCTTTGCTGCACCGCAGAAATCCTCGCCAATATCGCCCTCCGCGATGGTGCCAACACAAACGTCGCCGACGTGGTCATGGACGAATTCCATTACTACGCCGACAAGGAACGCGGCGTCGCCTGGCAGGTGCCACTCCTCACACTTCCCAAGACGCGCTTCCTTTTGATGTCTGCGACCCTCGGGGAAACCGCGTTCTTTGAAGAGGAACTCACCCGCCTGAACGGTCTTTCCACAGCCGTGATCCGCTCCGTGGAACGCCCCGTGCCACTGGAGTTCTCCTATTCGGAAACGCCGCTTGCAGAATCAGTCGAGGAACTCGTCCGCACCCGTAAAAGTCCGGTGTATGTCGTCCACTTCACGCAGGCCGAAGCAGCTCGGAACGCGCAGAACTTCACAAGCCTCACAGTGTGCACTCGGGAACAAAAAGCTGCCATCGCCGAGGCGCTTGAAGGAGAACGTTTCAACAGCCCCTACGGCCCCGAAATCAAACGCTGGCTCCGCGCTGGCATCGGCCTGCACCATGCCGGCTTGCTCCCAAAATACCGCATTCTAGTGGAGCAACTCGCACAAAAGGGCCTGCTCCCCGTCATCTGCGGCACGGACACCCTTGGCGTAGGCATCAACGTTCCCATCCGGACCGTCCTCTTCACCCAACTCTGCAAATACGGCGGTGAAAAAACGGGAATTCTAAGTGCCCGAGATTTCCACCAAATCAGCGGCCGTGCAGGACGCAAGGGCTTCGACGCCTGCGGGTGGGTCGTCGCACAGGCTCCAGAACACACGATCGAAAACCTCCAACTGGAGCGCAAACAGACCCAGACAGGAAAGAAGTTTGTCAAACGCAAACCACCCGAGAAGAACTACAGCCACTGGGAAAAACAAACCTTCGAAAAACTGATCACCGCTGCTCCTGAGCGCCTCACCAGCCGCTTCCAAGTCAGCCACGGGATGCTGCTGAACGTCCTCAGTCAGACCGGCGACAGTGGCCACGCCATGCGCCAACTCATCGCGCGCAGCCACGAAACACCCAAGGAAAAAAGGCTGCACACCAAACGCGCCTGGCAGTTGTTTCGGGCCCTTCTAGGCCGCGGCATCTTGACCGTCGAAGGCCGCCAAGTACGAGTCAATGTGGAGCTACAGGACGACTTTTCAATGAACCAGGCGTTGTCGTTGTACATTCACGACACCCTCCCGCAGCTCGACCCCAACGCGCCCGATTACGCACTTGTGGTCCTCACCCTGGTGGAGTCAATCTTGGAGAATCCGGATGCAATCCTTCGCAAGCAGCTCGACAAGGTGAAGGGAGACGCCATCGCGGAAATGAAGTCGCAGGGGATGGAGTTCGACCAGCGCATGGAGGAGTTGGAAAAACTAGAATACCCCAAACCCAATCGCGAATTCATCTATAGCACCTTCAACACCTTTGCCGCCGCTCATCCCTGGGTGGGGCAGGAAAACATCCGCCCGAAATCCATCGCCCGGGAAATGTTTGAGGAGTACCGAAGTTTCGCTGACTACATCAAAATCTACGACCTCCAACGTTCGGAGGGACTGCTGCTGCGACACCTTTCCTCCGTTCACAAGGCTCTTGCACAGACTGTTCCGGATTCCGCAAAAAACGAAACCCTCCACGACATGGAGCAGTATCTGGGCGCCCTCATCCGGCAGGTCGACTCCAGCTTGATCGAACAGTGGGAAAAACTCCGCAACCCCGACTTCGCCGCGACCGCGGAAAATGAGCTGCGCCCGCCGGGTGCCGAGGAAGCCGCAGCAGACATCACACGCGACCAAAAAACATTCCGGGGGCTGATCCGCGCCCGCATTTTTGAATTCCTGCGGGCACTCGCCAACGGTGATTATCCGGGCGCCCTAGAATACCTCGCCAACCCGTCGGATTGGACTCCAATGGCTCTCGAAGGAGCTCTCACCGCTTTCTACGCCGAACACGAACGCCTGCGCCTCGACCCAGAGGCCCGCAACACGCGGCATTCCTACTTCGAACCCATCCCCGAAACAAAGCTCTGGCGCGTCCAGCAAATGCTCCTCGATCCCGCTGAGTCCAACGACTGGGTGGCGGAATTCACCGTCGACCTCGCAGCCTCTCGTGCGGCCGGTGTCCCTCTGCTCAATCTTGCGCGCCTCTCCCCTTTTCTACAATCTGCCTGAACTCCTTTTCGCCTGTCATGCACCCCTCAGCGCCCGCCTACCCTGCAGACCACCGCCGACACGACTCCGAAATCCTCGGCCTACGCGCCTTGTCCCAAGAATTTCCAAACATCGACAGCGCCGTCGCCGAGATCGCCAGGCTCTCCGCAGAGCTCACGCTGCCGATGGGCGCCATCCACATTATCAGCGACATCCACGGTGAGGACCGCAAACTGCGCCACATCATCAACAACGCCTCCGGCACATTGCGTCCTTTGGTGGAGCGCCTTCTCAAAGCGCGCCTCCCAGAAAAGGAGTTTGAAGAGCTCCTGACCCTCATTTTTTACCCGGCTGAAGTGGTGGGACGTTTGCACAAAACCCTCAAATCGGTCGAGGAGCAGAAGGCCTATGCGGGACGGACCCTGGGCTGGCTCTTCGAGGTCGTACGCGAACTTGCCTCCAAACGCAGTCTTCAGGACGCCGTCGCTGTGTTTCCGGCGCAATACAAAGAGCTGCTCACCGAGATCCTCCATGCCCCCTCCGCCGAACGGGAACGCCGCTACGTTGACGCCATCATCGAAGCCCTCTCCCAGCACGACCGCGTTCTTCATCTAATCCACCTGACCGGCCGCCTGATCCGCAATCTGGCCATCGATGAACTCGTCATTGCCGGAGACTGCTGGGACCGGGGCCCGCGTGGCGACAAGGTCGTCGATTACCTGATGCAGCAGCCCAACGTCGCGTTTGTGTGGGGCAATCACGACATGGCGTGGCTTGGAGCCTGCCTAGGGCACGAGGTGCTTATCTGCCACGTGCTCCGCATTTCACTGCGCTACAGGCGGCTTTCGCAACTGGAGGAGGGTTACGGCATTCCCGTCCAGCCGCTGGAGGTTCTTGTACGCAAGGTATACAGCGACGATCCCGCCGCCTGCTTCCTGAGCAAGGCCACAGGGATGAGAGAGACCGTTACCATAGCGCGCATGCAGAAGGCGGCGGCCATCATGCAATTCAAGCTCGAAGGACAACTCCTCGCCCGGCATCCGGACTGGCAGATGGAATCCCGCCGCCTTCTGCACCGGATCGATGCAGAAGGCTATATCGTGCTCGACGGCACCCGCTATCCACTCAAGGACAACTATTTCCCAACGCTCGATTTGGAAGATCCCTACAAACTCAGCGAAGATGAAGTCCAGTGTCTGGAGCGTATCCGCGGCTCCTTCACGGCCAGCAAGGCGCTCTGGAACCAGATCCGCTGGATGGTCAACCACGGGGCCATGTACCTTCGCAGGGAAGAAAACCTTGTGTTTCACGGGTGTATTCCTGTCGATGCACAAGGGGAGTTTTTGCCGATGCAGGTCGAAGGCAAACCCAAGGCCGGACGCGCCTTGATGGACGCGATCGAATCCGTTGTGTACCGCCTTCTTGACGAACCCGACGTCGAGGGGCTTGATCTGCTCTGGTACCTTTGGAGCGGGCCGCGCTCGCCTCTTTTTGGGAAAGACAGAATTACTACCTTCGAGCGCGACTTTGTGGAGGATCCCGCTTCCCACCATGAAACCAAAAACCCTTACTTCAATCTCATACACGAGGCTTGGTTTTGTGAAAAAATTCTAGCTGAATTCAATGTCGACCCCTCTGTCGGCCTCATCGTCAACGGCCACGTACCGGTGAAAGTGGAGAAAGGCGAATCGCCCCTCAAGCGCTGTGGCAAGGCGATTACCATTGATGGCGCCTTTTCCGAAGCTTATGGAGACCATGGCTACACACTGGTCATTGAACCCCATGGCACCCTGCTCGCGCGCCATCACCATTTCGAATCCGTGGAGGCTGCCATTTTGCGCGGTAGCGACATCGTTCCGACGATCACACTCGTCCGCGAATGGACCGAACCGAAACGGGTCAGCGACAGCCTGCGCGGAGACGAACTACGTCGCTCCATGGAATACTTGGACAACCTCATCAAGGCATACAAAAGCAACGAACTGCCGCAGCGCACTCCGGTCGCAAGCCGTGACGTTTGATTCCCCCCAACTGCTTCTTTTAACTTACGGCCAAGCGAACCCAGGATATTTCGTTTTTACCACCGCGCGATGTTTGGGGTAACTGGAACTCTTCCACTTTAGAAAATCCGTGGTCTCATCCAGCCGTTTCCCATCTGGAAGCAAAAGACGCAACCACACTGGCACCTTTCCCTCGCCCAGCACGGGATGCTCCTTGAGGGCCCAGCAATCGTTGAGTTTCATTTGCACGCTTGGCCAGGAAGGCTCGTCCGGGCGTTCGGCCTCAGGATAGGTGAGCTTGATGGACCGGCCATCGGCCCATTGAATAGAGAGAGGGAGGAGTTCATCCAGCCAGCCGATTTGCTCAGGGGCGAGATGGCGGCGCAAATGGGGGCGAAGCTCCACCGTCTGCGCTTCCTTCACCAGCGTATGCCCAGCAAAGGCGTTGCTTAACACGCGGTGCAGTGCGGGTCCGTCGAAAGGAGGGAAGTCTAGCTCGGGCAGCGCAGCGCACATCAAATTGACGCGCGCGATAAACTGCTTCTGTTCGTGTCCAAGATTGGGCAGTTCAAACCATCCATTCCCAAACGCTTCGGCAAGGGCGATCCCCGAAGCTTTTCCTTCCACCTCCCTCTGGTGCTTCTGTCCGATGAGCAGTCCCAGACACCGCTCCTGACGGACCGCCGCCACCCTCTTGTGCGTGCGATCAAAAACGTGTTCGAGGGTAACTGTGAGGTGCTGCGGAAATATTTCAGTAATCCACTCCTGCTTCACAGCCGTCGCCAGACCCAGCAAAACCATCCGCCCGCCGCGCCCCTCCACTTCGCGCACGCTCGCGACAACCGCAATGGGCGCATCTACAATACTCTCGCGGACAAGCGCACCTGTGCGACCCCCGGTCAGCAGGCGTTGGGAGGTACTGGTATCACTGCGCACCGCAAGTTGATCGATAAACCCGGCTAGCAGGCATTTTGCAAGCGCCTCCGGATCTCCACCTGAACGATCGTCGGGACTCTCCTCTGCACTAAGTCTTTCGCGTTTTGCGATCTGGAGCATCTGCGCAAAAGTGTCTTCAACCTGGCGCGCCGTCTGGGCGTGAATCCCGGCACGCTGGCACGTATTCAGGTCAAACTTGCAGTTCCGGGCAAAAGCGTGGGCGCTGATCAACGTGTGAAAATCGCTCTGCGTGTTTTCTTCGAACCGCTCCCGGACCTCTTGCGTATAAGGGTCGTCCTTGTTCGCGCGCAGAAGCAGGTCGCGCCCGCTCACCAAGGCCGCGCATTGGGCAGCCGCAGCGACACAGCCCCGCTGGGAAGCCTCAATAAGCATTCGTGAATAACGCGGATGCATCGGAAGTCGCAGCATCTGGCGCCCGATGGGAGTGAGAGTCCCGTGGGATAGCGCTCCAAGAATGCTCAGCAGATCCTCGGCGCGCTCGACCGCCTCAGTGTCGGGGCGGTCCAGCCAATCAAATTCAGCGGCCCGTTTTATCCCGAATGAATGGAGCAGCAAGACGGTTTCAGCAAGGTCTGCCCGTTGAATTTCAGGGGTGTTTTTCGCGGGGCGCGTGAGATGATTTCCTTCGGTCCAAAGCCTCCAGCAAGTCCCCGGCGCCGTCCGACCCGCGCGCCCCGCCCGCTGTTCGGCGCTGGCGCGGCTGATCTCTTCGACTCCCAGTGTCTGCAGCCCGCGCTCCGCATCATAACGCGCGATTCGTGCGAGTCCGGCGTCTACCACATGGCACACGCCATCAATGGTCACGCTTGTTTCCGCCACGTTTGTCGCCACAATGACTTTACGTTTTTGGGCGGGTTGAAACGCCCGATCCTGCTCCTCGGGCGTGAGGTTCCCGTGTAGCGGAAGGAGCAAATTGCGTTCTCCCAAACCCGCTGCACGCAAGGCATTCAATGCCGCCTGAATCTCGCCGGCGCCGGGCATGAAGACCAAAATGTCTCCAGAATCTCCCGCACTTATAATACGCCCCACCGCTTCAGCCGCACGCTCTGCCTCTGCTCGATGATCCCCAGCGGCAGACCAACGGATCGCAACAGGAAAAGCGCGCCCTTCGGAAACCAAAATTGGAGCGGGGCTTTGCTCAGTCTCCGAAAGATAGATTGAGACAGGCTCTGCATCGAGGGTGGCGGACATCACCACGATTTTCAAATCAGGCCGCGTGGTTTGCTGCAGCCGCTTGACCAAGGCGAGCCCCACATCGCTCAGAAGATTTCTCTCGTGAAACTCATCAAAGATCACCACCCCGACCCCGTCCAAGTCATGGTCGTTCTGTAACCAGCGCAGAAGAATGCCCTCTGTCACAAAACACAAACGCGAAGCCTCGGAAAGATGCCCTTCCATCCGGACCTGATAGCCCACTTCGCTTCCAAGGCTGCAACCCCGCTCCCAAGCCACGCGTGTTGCCACGGTGCGCGCGGCCACCCGGCGCGGCTGCATAATCACGATGCGTTTGGTTCCTGCAACCCCGGCATCCAAAAGCATCTGGGGCACCTGGGTTGTCTTGCCGGAACCCGTGGCAGCCACCAGAACCAAACGGTTACCAATGGTAAGTGTTCGGACAATCTCCGGCTGTAGCCGCCAGACTGGGAGACTTTGATTGGGCATGGATAAATTTGGGACGCCAAAGACGTCTCCTAAAAGATGAGGAACGTGGGGCGAACAACCCGATCTAGCAAGCCAATGGTCACAGATCCACCTCCCTTCAATCCGGCGGCTTTTTAAAGCCCGCCTCATCCGTGTGGCAAGGCAAGCTCGCAACTTACGCCCGTGATGAGGCAAGTCTGCGGCCCAATATTTCATCCTTCTCGCCCACACCAAACTCCAGCCCGCCGTTTGAGTGAACTCTAAACACCAAACAGCTTCAACACAGACTGCGCCGCCTCTTTCGCCTGCGACATCATTGCCGAACCGCTCTGCATCAAAATGTTTGTGCACGTCATCTGCGTGAGCTACTTCGCCACATCCACGGCGGCTATCTGACTGTACGCGTTCTCCGCCGAAACTCCCTTCTGCTGCGAGCCGTTTTTGGAAATCAGCCCCGAAATCTCTTGGTTCATCCCTTCAAAAAACGACGCACCTCCCAGCACATTCGGATCCACCAAATTCGCAGGCGTGTCCGAGATACCTTCCAATCCCGTGTAGGGCGCTGAAAAACTCAGAAGCGCCACCCAACCCGCCTGCTTGCTCATGTCGGCCTGCGTTAAACCCATCGTAGCGCTACTGTTTGTAGCGCTCAACTGCACCTGCTGCGTTGCCGCATCCCCCTGCAAATAAACTAAATCCAGCCCATTGAACTGCGCACTCTGCACCTCCACGACTTCCCCACGCAATGGGTTGAACTCTGCCAAATAGCTTTCCTAGTCTGTTGTAGTCTTCGTCGAATCACCCATAGACGTCACGAGTTCACTCATCCGGTCCAGGTGCTGCCCAAGCTGCTTCAAGCTATCCGCCTGCGCCCCCAGATACGACAAGGCGTTGCTCATGTTCGCCTCCAATGCACCCGTAACCACTCCATTACTTTTAAACTTCATCGCGATGCTTGCCGCCGCAGTGTCGCTGTGATCCGTCTCCAGCTTCGAGCCCGATGCGATCTTTCAAACGCTGTTTTTGCGGGCCTCCGCCGTATTGGACATCGCGCGGGCCGCCCCAGTGATCGCTAGATTCAGCTTGGCTGGGTAGATCGCGAAGAGAAGGAAGAGGGATGAGTGGCCGCGTTTAATCGCCTTTGGGTAAAACCGTGAGTTGAGCCGCGGCGCTTTCGATGGTGTTGCCAAGCAAATCTGCGCAGACCACGAAGTAGCGGGCCGCATCGGAGGCCTGCACCGGGCTTAGCGAGAGGAACGGGCTGGAACCGCTACTCACAAGCGTTCGCGTTCCGGCGAGGTTGATCTTGTACCAGCTAAAGACGCTGGGGGATCCGCTCACAAACACGCCGAAATTGGCGGCGCCGCCGGCGTTGAGCGTGAGCGATTGGGGCTGGCTCACAATACTCAAGCCTCCCGAAGGCAGAGTCGTCGTGGGGATTGCAGGCGCCCAGGAGGTCACCAAAAACTTGATCGACTTCGAAGGCAACGCCCCAACCTTAACCGTCAGCATGAACTGCCCAGGTTTCTTGTTCAGCCCAAACGCCGCAAAATCCATATTGCCGCTGGTAGCGCCCGGAATGGGCTTGAACGCCCCCACGGACATCGGTCCCCAGGACCACCAAACCGAGGCAGGTTGGCTTGTGCGGATAAGGGTCTGAAGAATATCGTTGGATGGCACCTTCCCCTGCAAGTCCACCACCCCGTTGTTCACCACTTTGCGCAAATCAAACGTCCGCCCCGCTCGCAATAGACGGGTCGAGTAAAAGGCAACGTCCAGCTGCACAATCGCCGGATGACTCTCCACAGCCCCCTGCGTGTTGTACGCGCTCACGGAATACAGCCCCTCCGAATCCGTCGTCGCGTTGGAGATCGTGTACGTCATCGTGATCGGCGATGCTCCCCCGTTGACCGTTACCGGCGTACCGATCAAGACCCCGTTTTTCTTCCAGTGATAGGTAAAGGAGGACACACACAGCACCTTCGCGGACACCGTTCCCACACTGCCAAAAGGCACCACAATAGAAAGCGGGTCGGAATAAATCACAGGCGGCCCGATGATCGTAACCATCGCCGTGGCGCTCGTGAGTGTCCCCACCGAGTTGGTGATGGCCACCGTATAAGCTCCCCAGCTGTTGGCGGAAAGCGAGGGGATCGTGTACGTAGCGCCGGTAGCGCCGGCGATCAAAACTTTGTCCGTAAACCACTGGTAGGTGACAATTCCAGCGCTCGCCGCAGCCGTCACTTTAAGCGTGTAAGCCGAACCAAGAGGCAACCCAGCGCTCACGGGATGCACCGAGATCGTGGGCGCCGTGGGTTTGTTTACGGCCAGCACAACGGGAACGGTCGTCACCGCGCCCTTGGTGCCGGTCACCACACAGTCGTAGCTGCCTGCGTCGCCGGTCTGCGCCAGTGTGATGGCATAAGTCGCACTGGTGGCTCCCGCGATAGGCATGCCACCTTTGCGCCACTGATAAACAACCGGCCCCACATCAGTTGCTGCCACGCGCAAAGAGGCCGACATGCCTACGATAACAGACGTATTCACTGGAATCGTGGTGAGCGTGGGTGGCGTTTCCACTTTCAGAACAGCGGCGCTGCTGGTGAGGCTGCCGGCGGGGTTTATCAGGACCACATCGTAACTGCCCGCGTGGCTTTCCAACAACAAACCGGTGGTATACGAGGACGCCGTGGCACCGGAGATGGCGGTGCCGTCCTTGCGCCACTGGTAGGCGATGGGGGTCGTGCCGGTTGCCGTGACGCTGAATGCGGCAGCGCTGCCGACGGTTTTGATTACGGAAACCGGCTGCAGGGTAATGGCGAGAGGTGTGTTTACGGTGAGTGTCACCGCGTTGGAAGCCACAGTCCCGACCACATTGGTGACGTTTACGCTGTAGGAAGCAGCATCCGCTAAAGCCGGAGCAGAGATGGTATACGTTGCCGAAGTCGCGCCGCTGATATTGGCCGCTCCCTTGCGCCACTGATAAGTAAGCGGCGCCGTGCCCGTGGCAACCACGGTGAAGACCGCGCTCACACCCACGTTCCGCGTGAGAGCCACAGGTTGTGCGGTGATGGCGATTGGCGTGTTGACCGTGAGTGTCGCAGCGGCGCTGGTGCGGCTGCCAGCCGGATTTGTCATCACCACGTCGTAGGACGCCGCATCGCCGTTGACGGTGGCCGAAATCGTGTATGAGGCCGACACCGCGCCCGCGATGTCGGTGCCATCCTTGCGCCATTGGTACGTGATCGGAGCCGTGCCTGTAGCGACCACGCTGAAGGTGGCAGAAGCGCCCACGGTTTTAATGAGCGAGACCGGCTGCGTGGTGATGGCGACAGGCGAGTTCACGGTAAGTGCGGCGGAAGCACTCGTGACGCTGCCCGCGGGATTGGTGACGACGACAACATAAGATCCGGCGCTGCCTGACACTGCGCTGGGGATCGCGTACGAAGCGGAAGTCGCGCCCGGAATGTTAACCCCATTCTTTCGCCATTGATAGGTCAGCGGCGCCGTGCCGGTGGCGAGCACCGAGAATGTAGCGCTGTCCGCCGCACTGACAATGAGCGCGGCGGGTTGCGTTACGATCGTGAGCGGGTCGTTGACGAGTAGCGTGGCCGCTGCGCTGGCGACGCTCCCAACCAGGTTTGTCACGGAGACCGTGTAAATTCCCGAATCTGCGCCACCGGGAGAGGCTATGGTGTAGCTTGCAGCCGTTGCTCCAGAAATTGCAGTGAGCCCTTTATACCACTGATAGGAAAGAGGGACCGTTCCCGTTGCCGTGACGCTGAAAACAGCGCTGACACCCGCATTTTTGGTGAGGGAAACTGGCTGGGCGAGGATCGTCACAGGGGAGTTGACTACGAGGGTAGCGACTGCACTACCGACGCTTCCAACCACGTTGGTGACTGAGACATCGTACACTCCGGCATCCGCTGGTATTGCTGAGACTTTTCTGTAACTCGCGGTGGTCGCGCCCAGGATATCCGAGCCGTCCTTGTGCCACTGATACGTTAGAGGCCCCGTACCAGTTGCAGTTACAGAAAACGAGACACTCCCCGCGGCGAGGATATTCTGGCTGGCTGGGTTGCCAGTGATGACCACCCCCGCGTTGATGGACAAAACCGTTGCGCTGCTGGTTGCCGAGCCGGTTGGATTGGTAATTACAACGTCATAAGATCCCGCATTGGCCAACTGCGCACTCGGGAGGGTGTAAACCGCGGCCGTACCCCCCGTAATCGCAACGCTGTTCTTACGCCACTGGTAGGTGATGGGAGCCGTCCCAACCGCCATTGCATTGAGAGTCGCCGTGGCGCCCGGGTTCACCGCAAGCTGCGAAGCCGGGCTGATGGTGACCATCGGCAGACCATCCACACTCACCCCGGCCGCTTCACTCGTGACCGTCCCGTAAATATCAGTCACTACAATATCGTAAAGAGCCGTGTTTGCCAACGCGGCGGATGGAACCGTAAAGGTGGCGCCCGTCCCACCGCTGATGTTCACTCCCCCTTTGCGCCACTGGTAATTCGGGGTCGCAAAACTGGCCGCGACGACCGTCAAACTGAAACTGCTACCCGTAGCCACAGTCAATCCGGCTGGCTGCCCCGTGATTGTAGGCCGCCAATTTAAAATGATGTACGGGGCGCTCACCGAATCCGTACTGCGCCGGCTCACGCCACCCTCTCGCACAAGGTTGAAGACCCGCGGATGAAACCCCAGCAGTGTTTCCAGCGCAAAGGTGAAGCCGTCGTTTTCTGCATCGCTTAGTGCATTTCCCAAAAGGCTGCCGGCGTAATAAAAGGCCTCAATCCAGTCGGCTATCATATCAGCATCGCTGTCGACCGTGTCCAAGAGGAATTGTGCCGTCGCCACTTTGTTGGAGTTCAATAAAACCGTGGTTTTGCCCGCCGACGCCCCCGTGCTGTCGACCACGCGCACGCCATCCACATCCCAGCCCGTAAACCGGTATCCGTTTACATTGGTATTGAGCAGGTTTGGCGTGTCCACCGAGCTGCCCGGCGCCCCCCAGGTCAGGCTCCCCGCCTGAAGTCCCGCGGGATTACTGATGATTTGCAGCGAAAAATAGCCAGCCAGATTGATGTCAGTCAGGTCCGAAGAACGCCTTGCCACGCCTCCCTCGCACAACACATCAGAGATGAAGGGCGTGTACCCCAGCACTTGTTCAAGCAAAATGCTCAGCCCATCGTTGTCCGGATCGGAGGCGGCAGTGGAACTCAGACTCGAAAAGGAAAACCACTCGAACCAATCGAGCAGACCGTCGGCATCGGTATCCAGCGTGGCGGATACATATTTCGCAGTGAAGACAGAAGCCGCGGAAACACCCACCACGGCCGGTTGTTTTGTCACAGGGCTGTCAGCCCGCGAACCATCCGAGGCATACCAACCCACGAAATTAAATCCGACTACGGAGGCAGTGGGGGTAGGAAGCGTAACCAAGGTTCCGCCAGTGGCGTATTGCGAAACAGGGCCCACGAGGCCGGGGGGATCGCTCACCGCCGTAACCTCGTAATATCCCAGATTGAGCAGAATGTTGGTGGTGTCGCTGGAGCGGCGCTCCAGCCCCCCTTCCGAGATCCAGTTGAAAATACCGGGGTGGTATCCCAAAAGCATCTCCAGCTGCACACTAAACCCGTCGCCGTCGCCATCCGAGAGGCCATTCTGGGTCAGGTCTCCAAAAAACTCCTGTTCGTAAACATCGAGGAGCCCGTCTCCATCGGTGTCCAGAGTGGCCAGCAGGTAGACGGCCATTAGCGTCGTGTCGGCCGTCGGGGTGAAAACCACGGGGTTGCTGGCGCGGTCGGTGGCATCGTGCTGTCGGACTCCGTTGAGGGTCCAGTAGGCGAAGCGGTAGCTGTTTACGGTCAGCGCCGCAGTGGTTGAGGTGTAAACGGTGCTGGTGGTGGACGGCGTAGTCTTTGTAAAGAACCCATCCGGGTTTGTTTTTTCGTCAATCTGGACGAAAATGCCGTACGCTTGCGCGCTCAGAAGCAAACAAGCGGACAGTCCCAGGAACCATCCCGGCAGACCCCTCCAGATTGAGCGCAGCGTTTGCACAGGTTTTGACCTCAGTTCCAGAACCTCGCGAAGCTACGGGGCAAGGCTGATCACGGAGTTGTCCGTGACGGAGTTCAGCCCGAAATTCCCGGCCAGTGCTCGCACTTTTTCGGCAGCGGTGATCGGTCTGCAGTTTAGATATTTGTAGGCAAACTGCCGGCCTTGGGTCGTAACCACCGAGCCATTGTGGGCCGTGTTCGCCAAGGACGTGCCGCTCAGAAGTGACGGAGCGCCACTGATGTAGGTTTGCCCCGCAGTCGTGAGCATCACCTTGGTCGTAGAAACCGACAGCCGCGAGTCTCCCTTCAAGAGCAACCACAGAAGCATGTCCCAAATATCAGTGTCCTGGACGGGGTTGTTGCTGATTTTCAGGGGCGCGGGGTTGGTGGCGTCTGCCGGGATGATCGCATAGTGGACGCCCACCAAATCCCGGTCATCTCTGGCAAGCACCTCGAAGGCCATGCTCGCGAACGCCTGGCCCGGCATGTCCACTGCGGCATCCCAACTCACGCGCACCTTGGTGCCGGTCGGGACGCCCGTCCCAATCACCCCCGTTGTGGAGCCCGAAAATGTTTTGGGAACCACCAGCTTGTCCCAGCTGCGCGCGCTTCCAATAAACGCCGCGATCGCGGTTTCCAAAGTCGCGGTGCCCGGGGCGTTCACCTGATAGTCAATATTTACAACGGTGGATCCAGGCTGCTGTGAAACCTTGAGCACCAGCGGTTGCGGCAAGGCTTTGGACGGCTTGTACACATCAAACCGCATGCGACGGTCCAGACACTCGACGGCGGTACCCCGGACGGCCCAGACATTACCGTATAAATCAAAGGCGGCACCGCGCGTGGTCACATAGGTCGAAAACTTAGCCGCGGAAACCACAGAAAGATTGTTACATTGAAACACGCGACTTAATCCAGCTTGCGTACCAATATATCCATTTGCAGGCTCCTCGCTGCCAACTAAAAGCAACGAGTCCTTACTAACTGCAAAAACTTTCTCTCCGCCGTATCCATAAGCGCTATAGCTCTGATAATAAGGACTATTCTGAGCTGGGTAATAGAACCCCGTGTGTTGCGGGCTTCGATTGATAAATACTCCCGCTTTTGAAAACTGAGTTATGTGATACCATAACAATGGCGTATCATAACCCAGCACAAACCCATCGGGCGAATACGCCACCGCCGCAGGCCCACTCTGAAACTGGCCTGGCAGATCGCCTTGCGTTCCAAACTTAAATTTGAAGGTTCCCGCGCTATCGAAAACCTGGATCCGACTGTTTCCCCAGTCCGCGATGTACACGTTTTTGAGTTCATCCACGGCGATGGCGTGCACCATATAACCCGAGGCGGCCGAAAACTGGCCGTCCCCCGCCCCGGCGCTCCCCCAGCTGCGCAACAGCGTGCCCGCGCCGTCGAATACTTTCACTGTGGATGCGCCTTGGTCAAAGGCGTGCACGTTTCCAGAGCTGTCCACGGCCAGACCTCCGATGTTCGTAAATGCAGCGGTCCACGTTTTGGTGTACGCACCCGCGAGGGTGTATTGCTCGATGGCAGTGCAATTGGAACTGCTGTTGAGCGTTCCCACATAGATTGCGGTGTCCGAGATGGTGATGCACTTTCGGAAGACGTTGGGAAGTGCGTACAGGCTTACCAACGTCCCGCTCGTGGTTGCATTGGCGCTCATCGTGATGGTGCCACCGCTCAAGGAGGAAATGGTAGTGCCGGTCGGGACCCCCGAACCGCTGAGCAGCATCCCCGTCGAAAAACCGAGTGTACTGGCTGCCACCACTCTCTGGGTGCCTGAAACGAGAGTTGCGCCGCTGATAGTCACACCACCGGGCCTGGCCAGGGCACGGCCAGTCCACTGCCAGTAGTCCTGCCCGCCCTGCTGGGCGCGGGCGGGGTCAGGGAGGAAAAGCGCGGCAAAGGCGAGCAGCAGGCAGACGAGAAGAGGCCGGAAGAGCGGGTGGGAGCCGTGCATAACAGGGAGAGTGGGTGTGGTGAGGGGTGCAGCGGGAGTGCAGGCGGTGCGGGCCAAAGGCATTTGAGTCGCAACCTTACCTGCATATCTAAAGTTGCTCATATCATCAGTTAGTTGAATCTCGCAATTTGCAACCTTCAATTTGACGAGAGTTTCGGAGGGGCGACCCGCAGCGCCTCAAGGCACAGGCCAGCGGCATCGCCTAGTCGGCCACCTGCAAGTTTCGCCAGAGCTCGGCGGGCGGCCTCTGCCTGTAGGAGCGCGCAGGCATCCAAAGCCGCCCCCGTATCCGAGTTCCATGGCAGGGCTGCGCCCGCTCACCATGGACGAAGACGATCTCCACCAACCCAACGACAAACTCCTCAAAGCCACCTTTTCCAATCCCGTCAACGCGCGCGCCTTTTTCCAGCACCATCTTCCCGCTCAACTCGCGCCCCTTTTCCTCTGGGACTCCCTCCAACTGCTGCCCTCGTCCTTCATCGACCCGCAGTTCGAATCTTCCGAAAGCGACCTGCTCTTCAGCGTGCGTTTTCAGGAGGCGGAGGTTCTACTTTACATCCTTTTCGAACACCAGAGCACCGAGGACCCGCGTATCGCGCTGCGCGTGCTCGCGTATGTGGTGCGCGTCTGGCAGCGGTTTGCCGAGGAGCATCCCTCGCCGGCAAAGCTGCCGCCCGTCTTTCCGTTGGTGTTGGTGCAGGGGAGGCGTCCATGGAAAACCTCCAACAAGCTCGAGGACATTCTGGAAATGCCCCCGCAGTTTGCAAAGCTTCTGGCGGGCTGGCAGCCAACCCTCATGTATCACATCATTGAGTTGGTACGTACGCCCTACGAGTCGCTCGGCGGCACACCGGAAGGCATCCTGACCCTGAGGGCACTGAAGGCCGAACCGGTATCTGACCTGCTCACCGACTGGATCTGGGATGAAACCTTGCTCCCCCAGATTTCCGGAGATGGACTCGAGCGTTTGTTGCGCTACATTCTCAACTCGGATGTCGACGCCTCGGCCTTCCTGAGTCGCACCCGCCGGATCCAGACCCAACCTCTCAACGCTAAAACCATGACACTAGCAGACAGACTCGTTCAAATGGGCCGCGAAGAAGGCCGCTCCGAGGGACTTTCTCA
>CANJZW010000046.1 GCA_947479475.1 Chthoniobacteraceae bacterium | reverse complement strand
CCCAGGCAATATCCCAGGCAATATCCCAGGCAATATCCCAGGCAATATCCCAGGCAATATCCCAGGCAATATCCCAGGCAATATCCCAGGCAATATCCCAGGCAATATCCCAGGCAATATCCCAGGCAATATCCCAGGCAATGCGGCCTTTGCGCGGACCGCCGGCCCTAGTCTCCGCCGTCCGCAATTGCTGGCGCCCCGCCCATGGTCGTCCGCCCCAGAACCCAGAACCCAGGGACACGCTGTCCCGCCTAAAAAGGCGACACGAGGAAGCGGTTGCCGGGCTTTCCCGGCTCTTTTCGCCTCCACAAACTGTAAAAAGGTGGCCCCACCTTTGCCGTCTAGCAGGATCTCCCGTTCCCTCGTTAGGTTAACGGGGGAGACCTAGAGCGAGCATCAGACTTCCAATAAAGGCATGTCATCAACCTGCCCACCCGAGCCTCCACTTTCAATAATATCGGATCGAGATTTCCAGCGTATACTCGAACAACGCAGGGCCATTTGAAAAAATTAGCGTCCGAAGCCCGATTCCAGAATTCCCAAAACAGGAACACCAACGCCGTGCCCGGCAGAAATTTTAGAGAACACCGACAAAGCTACTCCCGCGCCAAAACGCCCAGTTCAGCGGTGACCCGCTGCTTCAGGCGCCCATGGGCGGCATTGACCTCGTCTGCCGTCAGAGTCCTATCGGAGGCCCGATATGTCAATGAATAGCCAAGAGACTTTGATCCCACAGGGACCCGCTCTCCTGTCGCATCTGTAAACACGTCAAACAAGGCCACGGATTGCAGCAGCTCCTCCTTCGCCGACTCCAAAACTTCCACTACGCGCCCGTGAGCGAGGCCGCACGGAGCAATGAGGGCCATGTCCCTCGTCACCGCCGGGAACCGGGGCAGCTCGGTGTAAACGGCCTGTTCCGGCTTGCCGGAAAGTAGCCCGTCCAGAGTGATTTCAGCTGCCATGAGATTGCCCGGGACATCCAGTGTGCGCGCTTCAGAGGGCCGGAGCACGCCCGCCACCCCGACTCGTTCCCCGTTGAGGTGCACTTCCACCGCCAGCCCCAGAATACCGGAAGCCGGCTGCGTTTGGAATTCTACCCGGCCGCCGAGGACTGCGGACAAGACGCCCTTTAAATCAAATAGGTCCACTTCCTGCACAGAGGCGGAGCGCCAGCTGGGCGTCCACGCCGGTCCCGCGAGGACCACCCCCAAGTGGGTGCGTTCCTCAGCGCCTTCCGCCGAAAATACACGGCCAACTTCGAACAAACGGATGCCCTTCACGCCCGCGCGCGCGTTGCGTCCCGCCGCCTGCAGCAAGCCCGGCACCAGCGCTGGGCGCAGGACCACCTGGTCTTCGTTGAGCGGGTTTTTGACTCTCCGCACGGGCGTTTGGACGAAAGGCCCTTCCGCCATGGATTCCGAGACGAGCGTCAGGCTGCGTCCCTCGAAAAGTCCCTGCGCGACGGCCGCTTGCCGCAGCACCATCAGCCGGTCGTAGCGCTGGTCTGCAGCCGAACTGCCGACGAAACGGCCCCGGTTGGAGGCCGGAAAATGGGCGATGCCCACCACGCGCGCGATTTCCTCAATGAGATCCACCTCCCGGGTGAGGTCGGCGCGGCGGGAAGGAACGTCCCAGCCGTCCTCGGAGCGGCTCAAACCCAGGGCGCTTAAAATCTGGTCGACCCTTGCATCCGGCACGGAGGCGCCGAGCAGCGCCGTGATCCGTTCGGCGCGCAGAGGGACGTGCCGCACCGGAGTGAGCCCCATCAGGAGCGCTCCGATATCCACGCCGTCGCCCCCGACTCCGGTTTGCAGGCCTCCCGCGGTGGCGCCCGCGACCTGTCCGAGGAGTTCCGCCGCGCGTTGAGAAGCCCGCAGGACACCGGCCCGGTCAACGCCCCGCTCGAAGCGGTAGCTCGAATCGCTCGAAAGCCCCAGGCTGCGGGATGTCCGCCGGATGCAGCCCGGTTCGAAGACCGCGCTTTCCAGAGAAACCCGCTCAGTGGACTCGGTGACAGCCGTGCTCAGTCCGCCCATGACGCCGGCGATCGCAACGGGGCCGGAGTCGTCGGCGATGACGAGGTCCTTGGAGCAAAGTTTGTAAGTTTTCCCATCCAACGCGACCAGGCTTTCGCCTTCCGCCGCAAACCGAACCCGAAGCGGGCCCTGCAGTTTGTCGGCGTCGAAGGCGTGCAGCGGTTGCCCGGATTCCATGAGCACCCAGTTTGTGGTGTCGACCACATTATTAATGGAACGCAACCCGATGGTTTCCAGGCGCTGCTTCATCCAGTCCGGGGAGGGGCCGACTTTGACACCGGTGAACTGGCGGACCGTGTACAGAGGGCATTCCCGTGCGCCCACGGAGAGGGAGTTTTCAGTCGCGGTTTCCGTCTGGAAGACAGAGGCGGGCTTCCATGCGCGCCCTGTGAGCGCGGCGACCTCGCGGGCCATCCCTTCATGGCTGAGCAAGTCCGGCCGGTTCGGGGTCACTTCCAAATCCAGGACGGTGTCCGAGGGGAAGAGGCGGGAGATCGGGGTGCCCGGAACGGTGGCGGGGTCCAGAAGCAGCAGGCCTTCGGATTCCTTGGCGAGGCCGAGCTCGTCCGCACCGCACATCATCCCCTCGGATTCGACGCCGCGCAGTTTGCCCACCTTGATTTTGAAGTCGCCGGGGAGGACCGCGCCCGCCTGAGCCAGAAGGACCTTGTCCCCAACCTTGTAATTCTTTGCTCCGCAAACGATTTGCAGAGGCGCGCCAGAGCCGTCGTCCACCTTGCACACTGAAAGTCGGTCGGCGTTTGGATGTTGTTCAGAAGAGAGGATCTGCGCGGCGACGACTTTGTCGAAAGAGGCGCCGGTGGGGTGGATGCCCTCAACTTCGACGCCAGCCATGGTGAGCAGGGCGGCGAGTGCGTTCGCGTCTTCCTGGAAATCAACAATCTCGCGCAACCAATTTAATGAAGCCTTCATGCGTAAATAAGCGAAAAATTAAAACTGGGAGAGGAAGCGTTGGTCGCTGTCTGTGAAATGCCTGATATCAGGAACTCCAGACATAATCATCGCCAGGCGGTCGAGGCCGAACCCGAAGGCGAAGCCGGTGTGGCGTTCGGGATCCAGCGCATGATCGCCGCGGCGGGCGTTGACGGCCTCAAAGACGGCCGGGTCGACCATGCCGCATCCGGCAATCTCCAGCCAGCGCCCGCCCCCGAGTGCGGAGGCTTTGATGTCCACTTCGAAGCTGGGCTCTGTGAAGGGGAAAAAGTGCGGCCTGAAGCGGAATTCGGCGTCGTTCCCGAAGAGTTCCCGGAAGAAGAACTCCAGCGTGCCGCGCAGGTCGCCAAGGGTGACGTCCTCGTCAACGTAAAGGCCTTCCATCTGGTTGAACTGGGCGAGATGCGTGGCGTCCACCTCGTCGCGCCGGTAAGCGGCCCCGGGGGCAATGATGCGCACGGGGGGCGCCATTTTTTCGAGGGTGCGGATCTGGATGGTCGAGGTGTGGGTACGCAGGAGGCGGCCGTCCGGGAGGTAAAAAGTGTCGGCCTCGTTGCGGGCCGGGTGGTCGGCCGGGGTGTTGAGGGCGTCAAAACAGTGCCACTCGGTTTCGATATCCGGACCGTCGGCGAGGGCGAAACCCATGCGTCGGAAAATCCGTACCGTTCTGTCCAGCAGCTGGGTGATGGGGTGAATGGCACCGGCGGGGAAGCTGACGCCGGGAAGGGTGACGTCGACGCCTTCAAAGATTTTGGCCTCGCGCTCGGCGGTGAGCGCGGCCTTGCGCGTTTCAAGCGCGGCGGTCACGGCGGCCCGGACTTCGTTGAGAACCTTGCCGATGCGTGGTTTCTCTTCCTTGGAAAGTTCGCGCATCCGGTCGGAGAACCCGGTCAGTTCACCTCCTTTTCCGAGCAGGCCGACGCGTTGCGCCTCCAATTGGGATTCGTCGATGCAGGAGGCGATGGCTTCGAGAGCTTTGGTTTGAAGGGATTGGATTTGCGATTCCATCAGATGACAGGCTTAAGCGTTCAAGTTGGGATTTTGGAGAATGCCCTGCCTTAGGATGGGTGCAAGTCTGGCCTGCATTTAGGCTGTTTTATCCCTGCAAACCCGCCCAGCGGGGGCTGCAACTAGGAATTGCAAATGATTCAGACGAATGTTAAGCATCAAAGTCGGACTCATTGCGCCACCCATCGCTGCTCCAGACCTATGATCGAACTGCCAGAATTGTACGAAATTGAGGAACAGTGGCCCATTTTGGTTTCAATGGCTCTGATGGAGGTGCTTCTGTCGGTGGACAACCTCATTGCGGTGTCTGCAGTGGCTGCGCACCTGCCTCCAAACAAGCGCAATCTAGCCCTTAGCATTGGGGCCATCGGCTCCTATCTACTGCGCATCGTCGCCCTGCTGGTGACTGCTCCCCTCATTTCCGCTTACCCGGCCGCCAGAATCATTGGATCACTTTACATGATTCACCTGATGGCCTCGCACTTTACGGCGCACGACGAGACATCCGACCGTTCCCGAGTGGTCGAATGGAGCTTTGGGAAGACGCTCTTTACGGTCCTACTGGTGGATTTTACTCTGAACACGGACAATATCGTCGCTGCGGTTTCGATGAGCAAAACGCTTTGGGTGGTTTGCTCTAGCGTGTTGTTTGGGATCGTTTTCATCAGGATTCTCGGCCGGGTGACGGTCCGGGCAATCCGCAGGTTCCCGATTCTCAGCAACAGCGTGTACGTTTTGGTGGGTTGGATCGGTCTGCTTTTGATGGCGGAAACCGTCACGAAGACGCTTAAAATCGCCCACTTAACGGATATTCAGAAGTTTCTGGCGCTGTTCGAAATCATCCTAGTGACCATTATCTACGATGGAATGCCGTCTTTGCAGCGGTTGCTTGCACCCTTTTTTCAAAGGGTATGCCTGCCTGCACTCCGGATCATCAATATGCCTCTCTCGATCCTTTTCTGGCCGATCAGGAAGCTGACCTCCCTGGCGGCCTAGGGCTCCCGGGTGCGCCGCATTTTAAAAGTGAGCGGCTCGCGCTTATTTCCTGCAACCAGTCTGTTCAGGCGTCTTGATGTCTAAAATCCCAGTTAGCGCCCCTTCGATTGAAGTTCGGGGTGCTCGGCAAAACAACCTCAAGGGCTTCGACGTTTCCTTGCCACTGGGCAAGTTGATTGTCGTCTCCGGGCCCAGCGGAAGCGGGAAGTCCAGTTTCGCTTTCGATACGCTTTATGCGGAGGGCCAGCGTCGCTACGTCGAAACCTTTAGCCCTTATACGCGGCAGTTCTTCGACCGGATGGACAAACCGGCCGTCGATGAAATTCGAGGCATTCCCCCGGCCATCGCCATCCAGCAGGTCAATGCGGTGAAGTCCACGCGGTCAACGGTTGGGACGATCACCGACCTGAACGACTACCTCAAATTGCTTCTCCCCCGCGTGGTGGATGCCTTTTGCCCGGGATGCGGCGAGCAGGTGCTTCCCTCCACCGCGGCCTCGATCACCGCCGCGTTGGCCGCCCTCAAACAGGGCCCGCTCTTACTCACCTTCCCCATCAGCGTCCCAGCGGATGCTTCGCCCTCGGACTTCCTCGCTTTTCTCCAGCAGCAGGGCTACCAGCGGGTTTGGGCGGAGGGCGCTGTGTTGCGTACCGACGAGCCCGCAACGAGTCTGCCCGCCCAGCTTTTTGTCATCCAGGACCGCATGGAACCTGCGGCGGACAACCTCTCCCGCCTTTCGGAGGCCGTGGAAACGGCTCTGCGTTTTGGCAAAGGCCGGCTTGCGGCGATTGCGGGCTCCACCATCCACCGGTTTGCCAAAGGCTGGCATTGTGCGGCCTGCGAACGAGACGTTCCCGAGCCCTCACCGGGCCGCTTTTCTTTCAACCACCCTCTGGGAGCGTGCGCTTCTTGCCGGGGTTTTGGGCGAATCATCACCGTCGACTTGATGCGCGCCATCCCGGACACCTCCCTCAGTCTCGTCGATGGCGCAGTGAAGCCCTTTCAAAGCGAAAGTGGGCAGGACTGTCAGCGTGACATGCTCAAGGCGGCTGCCAAGCGCGGGATCAAAACCAAAGTCGCGTTTTCAAAACTGTCGGCGGCAGATCGGGAGTGGGTTCTCAACGGAGAGGCGCCGGAGCGTTCCGGCGAGGATTTGTGGAGCGAGGGACTCTGGTACGGTGTGCGTGGTTTCTTTAACTGGCTTGAATCCAAAGCCTACAAAATGCACGTCCGCGTGCTGCTCAGTCGCTACCGCAACTACACCCTTTGTCCGGACTGTCAGGGGGGACGCTTCGCACCCGATACCCTTCACTTCCGCTGGGACGGCCTCACCGCCCCGGAGTTGATGCGCCTGCCGGTAAAAGATCTGCACGCCTTTCTTGCCGCGCGCCGGGTCGCCATGGCGGCCGATCCCACCGCAGACCTGCTGGCCGGCGAAGTGCAGTCGCGACTCGGATACCTGCTCGACGTGGGCCTTGGCTACCTCACCCTCGAGCGGCCCACGCGTTCGCTCAGCGGAGGGGAAACTGCTCGCGTCAATCTGACCACCTGCCTCGGAACGGCCCTGGTGAACACTCTGTTCGTTTTGGACGAACCAAGCATCGGCCTGCATCCAAGGGACACGGGGCGGTTGCTCGGGGTTCTCCGGCGCCTGCGGGATCGCGGAAACACCGTCGTCGTCGTCGAACACGAGGAAGCGGTGTTGCGGGCCGCAGATTTCTTTGTGGAGATTGGGCCGGGTCGCGGCGAGTCCGGAGGGTCCTTAGTTTATGCTGGGCCATCCGCCGCTGTGTTGGCTGGCAAAACAAAGACGTTAACCGGGGACTATCTCACCGGCAAAAAAAACGTTCCAGTTCGCACCGTGCGGCGCAAGGCGAAAGGCTGGCTGCGTCTCGAGGGAGCCTCTGCGCACAATCTTCGGAACATCGATGCGGCGTTCCCTCTGGGCGTCTTGTGCTGTGTGACTGGAGTGTCCGGATCCGGCAAAAGCACTTTGGTGCATCAGGTTCTTTACAGGCAGCTTGCGCGGGTCCAAGGGATTGAAGTGAACGAGGAAGCGGGGGCCTGCCGCGCGCTGCACGGGGCGGAAAAGATCGGCCCCGTTCTTCTGGTCGACCAGACGCCCTTGTCTAAAACACCCCGGTCGAGTCCCGCGCTTTATCTGGGTATCTTTGACGCGATTCGCGAACGCTTCGCGCAGACGCCCGAAGCAAAAGCCGCCGGTCTGACCGCCAGCGCTTTCTCTTTCAATTCGGGGCCGGGTCGCTGCGAGCGTTGCAGCGGAAGCGGGTTTGAAAAAATCGAAATGCAGTTCCTCAGCGACGTGTTTGTGCGCTGCCCGGAATGCGAAGGCCGTCGCTACCAGGCTCACATTCGGAAACTCAAACTGGACGGATGTTCGGTGGACGAGGTCTTGAATCTTACCGTGACGGAGGCGATTGCGTTTTTTGAAAATAAAGCGCTCAAAGGCGTCCTTCCACCCCTTCGCGCGATGGAGGAAATCGGCCTGGGATACCTGCGTCTGGGTCAGCCGCTCAACGGTCTTTCCGGAGGCGAGGCCCAGCGATTGAAATTGGTGGAGCGTCTTATTCAGCGTTCCGACCAAGGGGCGTTCCTAATTCTGGATGAACCGACGACAGGCCTTCACTTCGACGATATCGCGCTTTTGGTACAGGCCTTGAATAAACTGGTCGATGGTGGCCATACCGTGGTGGTGATTGAACACAATCCCGAAGTGATCCGGGGTGCCGATCACATTATCGATCTCGGACCGGAAGCGGGAGTGGATGGCGGCTGTATCCTCGCAGCCGGTACCCCCGAGGACATTGCCGCGTGCCAGGAATCCCACACGGGTCGCTTTCTTTTGGGTCATCCTGACGATGTGGAGTCCCTTAAAGTCGCTGAGCCGGAGTTTTTTTCGGAGGATGCATCCGCGATCCAGATCGTGGGAGCAAGGCAGCACAACCTCAAAAACCTCACACTCAGTATTCCGCGCAATGCCATGTGTGTCATCACCGGGTTGAGCGGATCTGGAAAGTCTTCGCTCGCGTTTGACCTTCTCTTTGCGGAGGGACAGCGCCGCTTTCTCGACAGCATGTCGCCGTATGCGCGCCAGTTTGCCATACAGCTTGAGAGGCCTGATGTGGACCGCGTCACCGGTCTGCCTCCCGCCGTTGCCATTGAACAGCGCCTCACGCGTGGCGGTGGAAAGTCAACCGTGGCAACGGTCACTGAGGTGTATCATTTCTTGCGGCTTTTGTTCGCAAAACTGGGGACACAGCACTGCCCCGCTTGTGCCCTGCCTGTGGAAAAACAGACCCTCGGCGAGGCCGTCCGCCGCGCGGAGATGCTTTCGGCAAAAGGGCCGGTGAAAATCCTCGCGACCCTTGTCCGGGCTAGGAAAGGCTTTCACACGGAGACCGCCAAGTGGGCGGTGCAGCATGGGTTCACCGATTTGCTCGTGGACGGGAAGTGGGAGACAGCGGATGCGTTCCCCAAATTGGAGCGTTTTCGAGAGCACACGATCGAGCTTTTGATCGGTAAAGTTTCCAAAGGCGGCGATGCGCGAGCGCTTGTGCAAAAGGCGCTGGAAATCGGACAGGGCACGGCGACGTTGCTGGATGCGAAGAACGCCCGGCAGGTGTTGAGCACCGAGCAAAGTTGCCCGGGCTGCGGCACCTCGTTTGAAGACCTCGATCCGCGCCTGTTTTCATTCAACAGTCCCCACGGGTGGTGTGAGACCTGCCGGGGTTTTGGTGAAGAGTGGGAGATCAAAGACAATCCGCGGTTGGAGTCGGCACTGGAAATTGAATTGGACCACGAGAGACAACACTTGGCTCTCGAAGCCGGCGATGCCCGTCAATGCACTGCCTGCGATGGAGCCAGGCTCAACCCCGTTGCGAGGGCCGTGAGGGTCGGCGCCACGCCCATTCATGACGTCATTGCGCTTGCCGCAGGCGAGTTGCTGAAGTGGGTTGGAGCTCTCAAGTTTGGCGGCGCCCAGGCGCGCATCGCCTCGGACATCCTACCCGAAATCAAACAGAGGCTCGAATTTTTGGGCGAGGTGGGGCTCGGCTATCTTTCACTCAACCGTTCCGCACAGACACTTTCCGGGGGCGAGTCCCAGCGGATCAGGCTGGCGGCTCAGCTTGGATCTAATCTCCGTGGAGTCCTCTATGTGCTCGACGAGCCGACCATCGGCCTTCACCCGCGGGACAACGCAGCTCTTCTTGACACGCTAGTGGCGCTCAAAAACAAGGGTAATTCGCTGGTCATTGTGGAGCACGATGAAGACACGCTGCGCCGCGCCGATCATGTGATCGACCTCGGTCCAGGTGCTGGCAGGCACGGCGGCGAGATCATTGCCGAAGGGACGCTCGCGCAGATTAAAAAATCCAAGCGTTCGGCCACAGGTGAGTATCTGCGGAATCCGATGAAACATCCGATGCTCGGGCAGAGACGTTCTCTCTCCAAGAAAGAGCTTCCGGGTTGGCTCGAGATCAAAGGGGCAACGTTGCACAATATCCGCGGCTTGGATGCAAAGATTCCGTTGGGCAGGCTCACGGTTCTCACAGGGATTTCTGGTTCAGGCAAAAGCACCTTTGTCAGGGGAATCCTTAAGCCAGCCGTTTCCGCGGCGCTTGCGGCCAAAAAAATAGCAACGAAAACAAAGACACCGTTTCTGTTTTGTCGCGAATTGAGCGGCACGGATTTCCTCGAAGCCGTCTATGAGGTGGACCAATCGCCGATCGGGAAAACCTCGAGGTCCACTCCGGCGACCTATCTCGGAATCTTCGACGATATCCGAACTTTATTCGCGGGAACGCCTCCGGCCCGAATGCGCGGTTACGCGGCAGGTCGGTTTTCATTCAACACCGAAGGTGGCCGGTGTGAGACGTGCCTGGGACAGGGCGTTATCAAGATCGAGATGAATTTCCTCCCTTCCGCGCACATCACCTGCACGGATTGCCATGGCCGGCGTTATAACGCAGCGACTTTGGAGATTCCGTACCGGGGGAAAACGATCGCAGACGTGCTGGCCATGCCTATGGAGGAAGCCGCCGAATTTTTCGCACCGCAATCCGCCATTTCACGGCCGCTTAAGCTGCTGTGCGAAACCGGACTAGGGTATCTGACCCTGGGACAGTCCAGCCAGACGCTCAGTGGTGGGGAGGCTCAGAGACTCAAGCTCGTAAGCGAACTTGCCAGGGGAGTCAGCCGGAGCGAAAACGTCCGGCTGCGTTCGACCAAGGCCGCCAAGTCGATGTTGTACCTGCTCGAAGAGCCGACCATCGGGTTGCATCTGGCCGATGTCCGGCAGTTGTTGGGTGTTCTGCACAGGCTTGTGGACGCGGGTCACACGGTGGTTGTCATTGAACACCACACGGCGGTGATTGCCGAAGCGGACTATCTCCTGGAGATCGGTCCGGAAGCGGGAGCCGGGGGCGGAAAACTTGTGGCCTGCGGCACTCCGGAAGTTGTGATGAAGGTGAGCCGCAGCAGGATAGCCCCGTTTTTGAAAAGCCTTCTTTTCTAAGAGCTTGATCCCAGAAGGATGTGGGCGTTTGCTGCCAAGATGCAACCGTTGCGTTCCTTCCTTTTAGGTTTGATTTTCGCCTTCGTAAACCCGCTCTCAATTTTTGCGGCCGCTGAAAATGTCCAGCCCCCGAACATCCTCTTTTTGTTCGCGGACGACCAGAGGGCAGACACCATTGCCGCTCTTGGAAACCCAAACATCCAGACGCCAAATTTGGACAAGTTGGTACGCTCTGGACTCGCATTTCGTCGCGCCTATATGCAGGGCGGAATGAACCCAGCGACATGCATGCCCTCGCGAGCCATGCTGCTTTCGGGCCAGTCGCTCTTCCGTATCGATGAACAACTCATGCGGGATCCCACATGGCCCGAGGCTTTCGGAACAGCGGGCTACACCACCTTCGTCACCGGCAAATGGCACAATGGAGAAGCGTCCATTCCCAAGTGTTTTCAACTCGCCCGGTCGATGTTTACCGGCGGGATGTCCAATCCGATGGACGTTCCTCTCAAGCAGCTTGAGAATGGCAGGATGGGCAAGGCTGTGAAGTCACAAACACACGCGTGCGAGATTTTTGCCAACGAAGCGATCGCCTTTTTGAACGCGCCTCAAAAGGGGCCCTTCCTTTGCTACTTACCCTTTGACGCCCCCCACGACCCGCACATTGTCCCAGCGGAGTTCTCCGTTAAATACAATCCGGCAGCGCTTCCGCTGCCGGAAAACTTTATGGCGCAACACCCCTTCGACAATGGCGAAATGAAAATTCGCGACGAAGTCTTGCTCCCCACACCGAGAACGCCCGAGGCAATACGCTCCATGCTGGCCGACTATTACCGTTACATTTCGTATTTGGATCTCCAGATCGGAAGGGTTTTGGATGCACTGGCGGCTTCGCCCTTTGCAAAAAATACGATCGTCGTATTCAGCGCCGATTCCGGGGTGGCTCGTGGATCCCATGGGTTAATCGGAAAACAAAATCTCTACGAACACTCGATTCGGGTGCCCCTGGTGATCAGTGGGCCGGGAATTCCCGCAAACAAATCCACCGATGCAATGTGTTACCTGTTTGATGTTTTCCCAACGCTCGGAGCAATTTGTGGAGTCAAGGCACCCGCAACCAGCGAGGGGGTCAACCTGGCCGCAGTCTTGCGCGAGCCCTCCGCGCCTGGCCGGAGTTTTCTGCGGTTTGCCTACAAAGATGTCCAGCAGGCGGTCAGTGATCGCGATTGGAAACTGATCCATTATCCGAAGGTCGGCCGGACTCAGCTGTTTGACCTCCAGCACGACCCCAGTGAAGTCCATGACCTTGCCTCTGCCCCCGACCAGCAGGCGCGAATGGAGCGTATGCGCTCGATTTTGGCGGCGAAGCCATAGACCTTCAGCACAAAGGACACGCTCCACCGTCGCGGCTTTGCTGGAATTCCAAAACAAAATATCCCCCGTCCCCATGAAAAGTGCATCCCTTGCTTTACTTTTGTTTAGCGTCGTCATTCCGTGGCGGGCTGGCGCCGCAGAAGCCCCCCCGAGGCGCCCCAACTTCGTGTATGTTCTTGCCGACGACCTCGGGTACGGGGACGTGCGTTGCCTGAACCCCGAGGGTAAAATACTCACTCCCAACATGGATCTTTTGGCGCGGGATGGGATGCGTTTTACGGACGCACATTCAAGCAGCGCGGTCTGCACGCCCACGCGATACGGGATTCTTACGGGCCGCTACAACTGGCGCTCCAGGCTCAAGAGCGGTGTGCAGGGTGGAATGAGCTCGGATCTGATAGAACCGGGGCGGTTGACCGTCCCGGCCTTTCTCAAGCAGCAGGGCTACCACACGGCTTGCATCGGCAAATGGCACCTCGGGTTTGATTGGAAACGCCAACCGGGGGCTGCGGCTTTCGGCGACAATATAGAAAAAGGCTCAGAGGGCTGGCGCGCGGATTTCACTAAACCCTTTGGCGGCGGACCTCTCGGGGCAGGTTTCGACACCTTTTTCGGAATAGCGGCTTCTTTAGATATGGTGCCGTACACGTTTCTTGAAAACGATCACGTGCTTGAAATTCCAACGGTGGAAAAAGCTTTTCCAATGACGGTCGACAAGGCGAAAAGCGGCAGTACGCGACTCGGTCCGGCTGCAGCCTCGTTTGAAGCGGAGAATGTTTTGCCGGAGCTTACGAAGCGTGCGGTTGATTACATCCGCAGCCGCGCCCAGGCGGCTTCGGCGGGACAGCCCTTCTTTTTGTACCTCCCGCTCAACTCGCCGCACACACCGATCGTTCCTTCGGCAGCGTGGAAGGGCAAAAGTGGCATCAGCCCGTATGCGGATTTTGTGATGCAGACGGACGACGCACTCGGCTCAGTTCTCGGTGCACTCAAGGAGGCGGGCCTCAGTGATGACACGGTGGTTGTGATGACCAGCGACAATGGTTGCTCGCCACAGGCTGATTTTGCAGAGCTTGCGGCGCACGGTCATAACCCCAGTTTTACATTCCGAGGAACCAAGGCCGACATCTTTGACGGGGGGCACCATATTCCGTTTATCGTGCGCTGGCCCGCCAAAGTAAAGTCTGGAAGCATCTATACGGGAATGGTTTGTCTTAATGACTGGTTCGCGACCGTGGCCGAAATCCTGGAGAAGCCGGTGCCCAAAGAGGCCGCCGAAGACAGCATTAGCATTTTGCCGGCACTCCTCGGAAAGGTAACCGCCCCGATTCGCAACACGTTGATTCACCACTCGGTGAACGGCACGTTTGCGATCCGGCAGGGACCATGGAAGCTGATCCTCGGGGCGGACTCGGGAGGGTGGAGCGCTCCAAAACCGAATGACCCGGCGAGCCGGAAGCTCCCTGCGGTTCAGCTCTACAACATGAAAGACGAGGGCGACGAATTGCGTAACCGTCAGGCTGAAGAACCGGAAACAGTGGCGCGCATGACAAAGCAGCTCCTCAAGGAAATATCGAACGGTTCCACAACGGCAGGTTCCAGCGTTCCGTGAGTTGAATTTCCGCCGCTGGCGCCGCATCAAGCCGGGCTTTCCGAGGGCCGGATTTCAGGTCCCGCCACTGCGCGTGAAGGGAGTCCGCCTTCCATGTCATTAACGGAAGCGTAGTTGCTGGCCTGCGAAGCCTGCGCTCAAGAGAGCTTCGAGTTCGCCGGCTTTCTGTTCGCGCACCTCATTTATCTTGCCGGCGAAGACCATGGCTTCCTGTTTTTGCGGGGAGAAACGGCCTTGCTCAAAGGGTTTAAGCCTGGCTGATTCGGCTGAATCGCCGGTACCGAAGCGGTGCAGTGCCTGTTTTTCAGCGGGCACAAGGAGGTCAGGGAGTGGTTCGATGGTGATGTTGCGGAAGAAAACCTCCGCTTTGCACTTGCCGTGAATTTGGAGGGCGATGACGCCCGTCATGTCGATGCCAGCCTCCCGTTCGGTGAAATCTACGGTGCGTTTTCCATTCAGGAAAATCTGGATTCGCTGCTCTTCGGCGCGGATTTCATAAGAGTTCCAATCGCCGGTTTTTTCGATGGAATCAACGAAGTCCTTGTCGGGTTTGACGAGCATGGTTTTGCGCCGGGATTCGTCATAGAGGCAGCCGGAGTAGCCTGCTCCGATGTCAGCCTGGTAGCCGCTGATCTCGTTTGGAGGGTTGGTGATGCGTTTGCTCCGAAACTGGACGCCGCTGTTTACAAAGCCCTCGGTACCGGTGAGTTTGTACTCTAGTCTTAGGATGAAGTTGCGGTACTTATTCGTCGTGGTCAGAAACTCGTTTTGCGGATTTCCCCCGAGGGACCCTCCGACAATCAAACCGTCGGCGACCCGCCAGACGCTGTTGGTTTCACCCTCCCATCCATTGAGTGTTTTACCGTCAAAAAGGGGCACTGTCGCGGCCTGAGATGCAACGGCGATGCAGAGCAGACTGAGCAGTGTGAGGACAAATTTCGGTTTAGATTTCATAGGGCTTTTCAAAGGGTGGGCGGGCAAAGGGGCACTAGACGATTCCTCGTTTCGGGGATGGAATTTCGAGCCGGTAGCGCCCTTTGGCGACGCTGAGCGTGAGAGGGGAGTCGAAGACTTTTTCGAGAATGTCTGAACGCAGGGTTTCTTTGGTGGGGCCGGAGGCTGCAACCGAGCCCTGGCGCAGGAGAAGGGCGTGGCTAAATCCCGGGACGATTTCTTCGACATGGTGCGTGACCAGAACGACGGAGGGTCCCTTTTGAGCCTTTAGGAGGCGGCCAGTGAAGGCGAGAAAGCCCTCGCGCGCGACGGGGTCGAGGCCGGCGCAGGGCTCGTCCAAAACAAGCAGCTTTGGGGCGCGTATGAGGGCTCTTGCGATGAGAACGCGTTGTTTTTCGCCCATGCTGAGGACCTGCCAGGGGCGGTCTGCAAGGTGTTTGGCTTCGACCTTGGCGAGCCAGAAACAGGCCTCGGCCCGTTCCTGCGCCGTCACCCAAGCCCAGAGGCCGACGCCGCCATCACGGCCGGTGAGGACGGTGCAGAAGGCTGGTTCGTCCGGGGGGACCATCGAGGCGAGGGTTGAGGAGACGATGCCCAGATGGGCACGCAACTCGCGCCAGTCGCTGAAGCCGAAGCGTTGTCCGAGCACTTCGCATTCGCCGGTGGTGGGAGTCAGGTAGCCTGCCAGAACGGAGAGGAGAGAGGACTTTCCGGAGCCATTGGGGCCGAGGATCACCCAGTGCTCGCCGGGGTGGATGGTCCAATCGACATTGCGGAGGATTGCAGTTTCTCCCCGGAGGACGCCAAGGGCATCGATTTTCAGGATGGGAGCCGTTTTATTGGGGTGCATGGCGGGAGCGATTGGGGAATGGAGGAGGCTGTCTTCTGCGGGAAGTGACGGGCGCTGGGTATACGCTTCCGCTTTGCCCGATATTAGGCAAGTCGCTAGGGATTGTGTCTAGGTGTATAAAAAGCGACTCCTTTACACAAAATATTGAGGTCTGCGTTGACTCCGTTCATGCCCTGTCTAGATTGTGAAAAGGAATTCCTGTTGGCTGTTTTCGGGGCGAATACACCCTGTTGAATGGTTGCAGGATTCCCTGCAAGATGTCTGCAATCACCCGTGTTTTCGCTGAAAACGCCCCTGTTTCCGTTGGAACTATGCTTGTTCCCTTCGGGAAAGCCTTCCAACGCTGGAGCTGCTTTTAAAGCGGTCCCCTAGCGAGTGTTCATTGATTGTTCGATGGATACACAGAAGGTATCCGGAGGCGTTTCATTAGGCGCTAGAAAGAGGGGTGCAAGCGGCCGTCTATTTTTTACTGTCTCCCAAGCCAAAAAAGCCAAAACCAACCGCAGAACCCAAATACCATGTCTGAAATCACCCTGCCAAAAACAACAAACATCCTCGCCTCCGACGTTGAAATCAAAGGATCCATCAAGTTCCTCAATGACCTGACCATCGACGGGAAGGTGGAGGGGGAAATCATCAGCCCCGGGACTTTGACTGTGGGTGAAAACGCTGAGATCCGCGGTGAAATCAAAACCAAGGCGGTGACGGTGCTGGGGAAGGTGCACGGGAACATCACGGTGGAAGAGCGCTGCGAACTGAAGAGCCACGCGGTTTTGCACGGCGATTTGAAGGCGGCCCGGCTTGTCATAGAGGATGGCGCTACCTTCGTCGGCAAATCGGAAGTGACACCAAACCGGATCGCGATGAAGACGCCAGAGATCGTCCGTGCTCCAGAAGTGCGTCCAGCGGTGGGTGGCGGGATGCCTCCGCGCGTGTAGTATTGGATTTTAAATTTAACCCTCCGCAGGAGCCAAAAGCTTTTGCGCACAATGCCCGGCCTCTGTGGCCATTTCACGCAGTCTTCAAGCCGACAAGATCGGCGCCGATTGTCCGCAGTGTGGTTTCAGTCAACTCGAACCTGCCAGCGCCAGGAGCACCTTTTGCCGACAGTGCGGTCAGCACTTCGCGATTGAAAAGCTCTTGGCAAAGGAGGTGGCCAGTCTCAAGGAACCTTCTGTTTTTGATAAGGTAACCAAGTGGTTTTCGCAGAATAAAACCCGCGTCGTCACTTGTTTTAGTTGCCGCGAAAAACAGGAAGTCCCGGCCTCTTCGCAGTCTAGTCTGTGCCCACAGTGCGGTTCGTACATCGATATTCGCGATTTTAGGATCGCGGGTCCGTTCGCGCGCTCTATTCAGACGCAGGGGCTTGTCCATCTCTCTCCGGATGCTGATGTGGCAAGCCACCGCATTCTTTGCGGGGGCGCTCGCATTGAGGGGCGTTTTAGGGGGAAAATCTTGTGCACTGGCGAGGCCGTTGTCCGCATTGCGGGCCAGTACGAGGGGGAGGTGGACGCCGATGCTCTGGTGATTCACCCCAAGGCCAATGTGGAGTTTGTCGTGCCCGTTTATGGCCAGACGATTGAGATCAACGGCAAGGTGCGGGGCACCGTGTGCGCGGGCAAGGTGATTATCAACAAGAAGGGCATGTTGGAGGGAACCGTCTATGCCCGTGCCATTACGGTTGAGAAGGGCGGGGTTTTCTCAGGTAGTCTGATCATTGGACAAGAGTTGCCTCCTGAACTGCAGCGGGCGGATGAGAGAACCTGGTTTGCAGGGGGCGGCTCTGCGGAGGGGGCGACACTGTCGACCGGAGATTTTGGAGATTTGCCTCCGACGCCGATGGAACCGGGAATGGACGAGGAGATTCTGCACCAGCCCCAATTGGAGATGATGCCGCGCCGCCCGCGCCGCCGGAATACATCGAGGGAGTAGCCGAGCGGCCGTGCCTCAAAGGGGGCGGGGTTGTTTGTTCCTCACTGCTGGGGAACGGGAGAAATCAGCGCATGGCGGCGCGCCCAGCGGGACGCAACTGGCGGCTGAGGACGACGTTCAGGACGGCCAGAAGGCCCATGCTGGAGAGCAGCAGTACGACGCTGTTCCATAGATATACGCTGACGCGAAGACCCCAGACGTATTTGTCCGGGCTGAAGAATACATTGACCTTCTGATCGAGACGGTAGTCGTTCTGCTCGGTTTCCGCCTTGTAGACCATTTCGCCGACCTTTTGGTTGGTATAGCGGCGCTGTGCGCTCAAGAGTGTTCCGCCGGATGTGAGACCGCTTTCCTGCAGGCTCATTCCCCCGCTGATTTTGTCGACTAGGCGCATGCGCCGGTCGAGGTCCCGGCCGGAGTTGGAGGAGAGAACGCTCGCATCGATGAGAGCCTGTTTGAGGTCCTCCAGGCGCCGGACTTCAGCGGGCGAGCGGTTTTTCTTTTTTGCGAAGGTATCGATCTCATCCTGCAAGGAATCCTGTCTGCGGGTGAGTGGGTTGAGTTTGGCCTGGGCGACAATCAAAGCTTCGTAGCTGTAGTGGGTGGCGACAAAACGCGACACGGCGGGGATTCGCAGTTTGCGATCGGCGGCCTCTCTTGCCGCCGCGTCGGGTTTTTTTGGATCGGGATTTTGGACAAACCAGCGCTGCAGTGTGTAGAGCAGATCCGGGTCTCGGTTCATTTCCTCGTATTTAACGAGGGCGCCGCTGAAGATCAGCTGGGGAATGAGAACAAGGGGCACAAAGTTGGCTGCCATTTTGCTGGAAGTCGCCAAAGAAGAGATGAGCAGGCCGAGGGAGAGTCCGCTCACGGCGGTGATGAACATGAAGTACCAGTACGGGAAAAACATCCCTTTCACTTCGAGGATCGAATTTCCAACGAAGACGAACAGGGCGCACTGGATGGCGCTGAAGAGAGCCAGGGTGCCGAGTTTGGCGAGAATGTAGTAGGGCAGGCGGACGGTTAAATTGCGCTCCCGATTGAGTAGGACACGGTCCCGGATGATATCGTCGACGCTGCTTACGAGCGCGAGGAACATGGCGACCAGGAGAGAGATAAAGATGTAAGTCGGGATGTGGAAGGCGCTGGCGAAGTCGTAGGAGCCGCTTTCATCTTTGGTAAAGTAGAGTGCCCAAGCGATCACTGCGGCCAGGATCGGAGGCACCACGAGGGTGATGATCAGGTTGCCCCGGTTGCGCAATTTGGAAGTGAAGGAGCGTTTCCAAAGGGTGCGGAATTGGGCCCACTCTTCGCGTATTTTGAGCCTTCGGCGCTCGGCCGTGGGCAGTGGCGGAGGCGGCAGCGGCGAGGGGTTTTCGCGCACGTTGACCTGCTTCATTTCCTGAAGGAGGCGGAAGCGGTCGTAGCGATCCCTCCAGAAGTCGGCGGAAAACCGGCGTGCCGGGACGAGTTGGCCGCGGTTGTTTTCCTCGTAGATCACGTCGCCGCTCAGGTCGCGAAGTGGCGTTTCAAGGACGTCAAAAATGAATTCGGGACGAGTCGTGCCACAGGCGGGACAGCCTCCCAGCTCGGTTCCAAAATGTTGTTCATGTTCGGCTTCTGCGAAATACGCGAGCATCTCATGGGGCGAGCCGTAGAAGGCGAGGCGCCCTCCTTTGTCGAGCAGGAGCGCCTTGGTGAACATTTGAAACAGCTTGGAAGTCGGCTGGTGGAGCGTCACAAGAATGATCTTGTTATGCGCCATGCCCCGGAGGATTTCCATGACGTGTTCGGAGTCCTTCGAAGAGAGACCGCTGGTGGGCTCATCGAAGAGAAACACGTCCGCGGAGGATAACATATCCAAGCCGATGTTGAGGCGTTTGCGCTCGCCTCCGGAGAGGAGTTTTTTCATCGCGCTACCGACAACGGAGTCGCGGCGCTCGGCGAGGCCGAGTTCGATGAGTTTGCTTTCCACGCGGCGCACGCGGTCTCGTTTTGAGAGATGGGGCGAGCGGATTGCGGCGGCAAACTCCATGTTTTCCTCGATGGTCAGGTAATCGTCAAAAGCATCATCTTGAGGAATATAAGTGACAAACCGTTTGAGAGCATCGAGGTCGCTGTAGAGCTGCTGGCCGTTGAGAAGAACCTGCCCTTCTGTGGGGTGCTGCTGGCCTGCGATGGTGCGCAGGAGGGTTGATTTTCCCGAACCGCTTGCACCCATGACGCACACCATTTCTCCGCGGCTCACGCTGAAGGAAAGAGAGTCCAGGGCCGTGATGTTTTTGCGAAAACGGCTGGTGAGGTCGCGCACTTCAAGCGTGGAAATGACGTTGCGTTCCTCTTCGATGATGCGTTCTGCGAAATCGCAACGCAGGACCTGCCAGGCGTCGAGCCGGATGGTGGCGCCGTCCACGAGGGCGCAGCGCCCGCCCACGGCGAGGGACTGTTCGCCGACTTGGAGGGGTCTGTCGGAGTGGAGGATCTCGAGGGTGCCGACGCGGTGGTCGTAGTCGCAGAGAATGCGGAGCAAGACCTCTCCGGCGGTTCCTGGGGAGAGAAGAATGTCGTCGACGTCTAGGCGGGAGGGGTTGTTGGAGACGAGGTAGCTGGTTTTGTAGGTTTTGAGCTGGAAGCGGCCGCCCAGAGCGCGGGCCCTGCGCCGCAAGTCGCTGAGGGGAAGCTCCGAGCCGTTGTCGAAAGTCAATGGATCGTCCAGAGAGGCTTCCACGACGGTGTTTGCCGTAAGCTTGATGCCGTTGAGTTTGACCGTGGACATTTTGAGGGCCCGAACCTGGACCTTCAACCCGAAGCGGACTTCTAAAAGGCTGTCTCTAGATTTTTCGCGCTGCAGTTCCAGCTCTCCGTCATCGTCGAGGGAGAGGTAAATCTGGGTGAGGGAGACGTTTTTCTTGGCGTTGAAATAGTATGCCAGCTCCTGGTGGCTGAGGACTTCCTCGCCCAGAAGAATGCGTTGACCGGGATAAATGCGGCAGAAATCTCCGAGTTTGAGGGGCCGTCCGCGCACGACGATGTTGGGGGCGGAGATGTTTTTGAGAAGCAGCAGTTCGTGGTAACGGAAGGCAAGCATCCGCTCCAATTCGTGCAGGCTTTTAAGGCCGACGTCTTCTTTGCTAGCGGAGGCGCCAATACTCACGCACTCCAAGGGCGAATGGCCGCTTTGATAAACGGATGGGTCGGGGGTATCGCTGGAGCTGAGCTGATAGACGATGTCGATGGCCTGGGCAGCCATGCCCAGTTGCGTCATGAAAGAGTAAAACTCCACGAGCTGGCGCCGGTCCATGCCCGCGCGGGCGATGAGGTCGTAGAGCTGCACGCCGAGCATGATCTTTTGATCGGTATTAAGCTGGGCAGAAAGCTTTTGCGCCATTGCACCGAGATCGTGCTGCTCTTGGAGTGCGTGTTTAAAAAGCTGCCTGAGTTCGGAGTAAACGGCCTCGGGAAAGTCGTGCCGTAAAAAGCCCAAAGAGGAGTCGATCTCCTCCTCGAGCACCTCCGCGCCGCCCTTGGAAAACGCGGCCAGCACCTGAATGAGGAGCGGCAGCAGGTTGGGGCTTTCGGTGACGGTGCGCGGCCTCCGCGCCAGACGGCGAGCGATAAACTGAAGGCTATGCCATGCACGATGGACCAGCGGCACCCTGGTCCATGCTTCCCAAAGGCGCGATTGAAGTTCGCGCAGGAGGCTTTCAAAAATTGGGGACATGAAGCAGTGGGATGGAGCGGAGGGCTGGATGGAAGGGACGACGGCAGGTGGTCATCGTTCTTCCCTAAAGAGAGCCCCAAGATTGCACAAAGCCACCAGAAAAACGAAGCGGCGTTGAGAAGAAAATTGGGTGGTAGTGCGGCAGGGGCGGAAGAGACCTGAAAAAAGGCCCGAAGTTCATTTGCGAAAACTCACAGGAAACAGACGTGCGTCCTGCTGGAGACGCCGGCCTTGCCTTCCGCACGAGGAGCGCGGAAAGTAAGGAATGAGCGATTTATCCAGATGGGCTCTTTTCGGAGGAGTCCTTATCGCAGGCCTTTTATACGCCGGTTGCACCATGACGCGGGCGGGTTATCAGACGCCGGAGTATACGGTGAGAGCGCAGTTAGGAAAGGTGGAGATTCGCGAGTTCGGGGAGATGGTACTGGCGCAGACTCCGTCCCGGCTTTCGAGCGAAGGGAGGGACGGCGGTTTCATGCGGCTCTTTCGTTTCATCAGTAAGGGTAACGCAGCAACCAAGGCGCTGCCCATGACGACGCCGGTACTTTACCGGGGTCCAGGAGAGTCTCAGGCCATGGCTTTTGTCATGCCTTCGGGCATGCCGGCTGCGCAGGTGCCGGCTCCGCTGGATCGCGATGTCCTAATCGTGACACGGGAGGCGGGTTGTTTCGCAGTGCTGCGGATTCGTGGCGGGCGCGGTGTAAACGCGCAGCAGCAAGCGCGTGATTCGATGCGAAATGCACTCAAGGATGCGGACTGGGTGCTGGAGGGGGAGCCGGAATTTGCGTTTTACGATCCGCCTTGGATTCCCGCTTTCCTCAAAAAAAACGAGTTGGTGTGGCGCGTCGCGCGGCGTTAGGGGGCGGCGCCGGTTGGAGCGACGATTTTTAGGGTTTGCAGGGATCGGTTTTGTGCCGATTCTTAAGAAGATGAATAAGGCCATTATACTCGCTGGGGGTGCAGGAACGAGACTCTACCCCCTGACTCGGATTGTCTGTAAGCAGTTGCTTCCCGTGTACGACAAGCCGATGATTTACCACCCGCTTTCCACGCTGATGCTGGCGGGGATCCAGGATGTGCTGATCATTTCAACGCCACAGGACCTTCCACGGTTTGAAGAGCTCCTAGGGAATGGTTCGCGGTTGGGAATTCGGATTTCTTACAAGGCGCAGCCCAAACCCGAAGGGATCGCCCAAGCCTTTATTTTAGGTGCGGATTTTCTAAAGGACGCGGACCATTCGGTGCTGATTTTGGGGGACAATATTTTTTACGGGAACCTCGATTTCCTGCGGGAGGCGCTGCATCTGGAGTCGGGCGCGTGCGTTTTTGCTTACCCTGTGCGCGATCCTGAACGGTATGGGGTGGTTGAGTTTGATGAGACCGGGAAGGTGATCAGTTTGGAGGAGAAACCGCTCAAGCCGCGCAGTAATTTTGCCGTGCCGGGGCTCTACGTTTACGACAAGGAGGTGGTGCAGGTGTGCCGGGACCTCAAGCCGTCGCCCCGCGGAGAATTGGAGATTACCGACGTCAACCTGACCTACATGAATCAGGGCAAGCTTCAGGTGCGCGTGTTAAACCGGGGAATGGCCTGGCTGGATACGGGGACTCCTGTGAGTCTGATGGAGGCGAGCAATTACATCGCGGCGATCGAGCACCGGCAGGGGTTGAAGATCGCGTGTCTGGAGGAGATTGCTTATTCGAAGGGGTATGTCGATCGCGCTCAGTTTGAGTTGCTGATCGCAGCGTTGCCGAGGAGCGAATATCGCGCCTATCTCGAGCAGAGCCTGAACTCGCGCTGGGACGGGGAGTCCAGCGGGGCGTGATTGGAGCGGGATTCAATGGGAGGGCGGACCGCTTAGCCGGCCGTTTCTCCCATCGCTTCCCAGTCTCAAAACACGATTTTCCGGCCTACTTCGCCGCTGCGGCCTTCACTCTGATGTGAATGGCCTCAGAAACCACGATGTCGACAATGTCCTTGGGCGCGGCGGTGTCGGTCACGGTTTTCATGCGCTTGGCGGCCTCTGTCTTCGCGGCTTCAGCGGCTTTCATGCGTTCGGAAGCGGCTTTCGTGGCGGCCTCGGTTTCAGCGGCCTTTTCAGCAGGGGCGGTTTTTCCGGAATCGACCAGCATTTGAAGCTGAGCCGCCGCCTCAGCGGCTTTTTTTTCGGCTTCTTGTTGCTGCGCTTCCACGGTTTTGACGGCACCGGGATTGTAACTGTACTTGGTCACCACGCCGCCATGCAGCGCCAGAACGTATTCGCCGGGCTGCGTTTTGAGCGTGGCCAGATCGAGGACCAATTCGGAGGACGGTGCTTTTGAGGGGACATCAAAGGCGGGTAAGGCGGCGAAATCCGCGCCGAGGGGCTTGAGTTTTACGGGCCCGCCAGAGAAGTCTCCCCGCCAGAGGAGCTTCAAAGGAATGCTGAGTTTGCTTCCCGCCGTGGCTTCCCAGACTTTTTGGTCGCCCGCGGTGATGGTCAGCGGCGCCAGTTCGGAGCCGCCGACGGAAACTGGAAAGTCCGCTATCAAGCGGGGTGCGGGAACTTCACTCATGTGATCTTTCACAGGCCACGCCATGGATGCGGTCGGACAGTTGCGCTGCGCATCTGCACCGTTGATTTTGGACCGACCGAACACACGGGCGATGGACACGCCCCTCGGGGCATTTTCAGCGGCGGTGACGAGTAGGGTTCCCTGGCTCTTGCCGGCTGGAATTCGAAGGCCTGTGGTGGTGACGCCCGGTGGCAGGTTGTCCACGGCCAGTTCGATGTCTCCGTCGAAGCCGTCTTTGCGGAGGGCCACGACGTCAAAGGCCATGGTCGCGCCCCCGCGCAGGGCGATGGGTTTTGATAGATTGGCCCTGTCGCCGTTCCGGAGCTCCATATGCATAGCCCACGCTACGAGAGAGAAGTCGGGTGCTGCTTTGCGGACAATGAGTTCGTAAATGTTGCCGGCATCGGAGCGTGTGCCGCCAAAGAGGTCGCGGATTTGGAGGCGGTAGATGCCGTCTTCCTTCACCTCGAACTTGCCGAGGGCATCGGGGCTGCCGACATCGTAGGGCGCGCCGTCGTAGGCGTAGCCGTTGCTGGAAAGTTTGACGGGGCTCGCAATGTCATTGAGTTCGGCGACATCAGCGAGTGTTTCGCCTTTGGGAGACTTGGTGACTTTCTGCACGAGTACAAATGGGTCCGTGGGTAGTCCGAGCCGGGCGGAGACTGTTTCGACCCACCAGACCTCGCCTTTTTTGGCTTCGAACTCGTAGGTGTCAACGTCGCCGGCCGTGGCGAAAGATCCGCGTATGGCGCAGGGGAGGGTGATTTTCTGGGCTTGTGCGGCGGCGTTGTTTGGCTCGAGCTCGTTAATCCAGGGAGTCAGCGCGGGATCTACTTTTGGAAGCGAAGCCGAGCCCACGCCCAGCGTGGAGGCCTGTCGTGTGGCGGGTTTGCCCTTTTGGATCTCGGTTAGAGCGAGGCGGTAGAAGTGTTCCTGTCCACCCTGGTAGGTGAGGCCGTGCACTTTCAGGAAATATTTTCCATCGGCGGGAGCGTTGAAATCGACGAAGCCCGTGCGGCGCTCCGCCAAGAGATCGCGGCCCTGAGCGTCTGTGACGATCAAGACCGGGGTGAGGCGGGAATCAATTCCAGCCGTGGCGCAATCCATCAAGAGGCGCTGTCCCTTTGCGGCGGTGAAGCTGTAGAAGTCTACCGACTTAGCTGTTGTGAAGGCGTTGCACACTGAGTTCGGCGCCAGCGGAAGTGCGGTTTCGAGGGAGGTGTTGGGCTTTTGCCGGGTGATCTCGGCGAGAGTTCCCACCGTAAAGCAGCGTGCCGAGGAGATTCCAAGGCGCGTCATGAGGCGGGCTTCGACCAGTCCCGCAGGAGCGTCAGCTGCGACCTTGAGGACGAATTGGTTTTTCACCGCGGCACCAGCCGCATCCGTTTTTGGCTGGGCCGTGATCTTGGGCGAGGAGAAAACCAGTTGAGGGTCTTCGTCGATATTTTCTCCGACGATAGTCACCTCCAATGTGGCCCCTGCCTGGGCGCCCATCGGCATCATAGTGAGCAGGCGGGGAGCCGGCAGGATGACAAGTTGTCCCTGGGCTGGGCACAATGGAAGAAGAAGGGCGGCGCCCAGTAAGGCGGCGGTGAGGGTGGGACGAGACATGGCGGCTAGTGGTTGAATAGAAACTCTTTGGTATTGATCACCGCCCAGAGCAGGTCTTCGTAGGCGGCTTTGCGGGAGAGTGCGGGATCGAGCGGTTTGCCCTGGGCATCGGTGCGCGGCTTTGCCAGATAGGCGAGAGCGGTTTGGAGTTCCGGTTCTTTCGGTGCCCGGCAAAGGGCGGCGCTGTAGAGTTCGTGGAGGTTTCCGGAGTCGTCGGTGGCTTTGGCCAGGCGGGCGGCGCGGCCTTCGGTTTTGGAGAGTTTGGTTTTGACCTCAGCCGCATTCATGAGGTGCAGACTCTGCGAGAGATTCGAGGACTGAACGCGTTCACACTCGCAGACGCTGTCGCCCTCGGGCCTGCCGAAGACGGAGAGGAAGTAGGAAGACTTGTTGTAGCTGTTGTCTGGAAGGGCGATGGCGCGGGTCCCTGCGGGAAGGTCGGCGAAATCGGTGCTGGCTCCTGTGAGTTGGTCGACGGCGTCCAGGAGGACCTCCGCGTTGAGCCTTTTTGGGTAGTAGTGAGAGAAGTTCTGGCGGTCTGCCGCGTTGTACGAGTTGGGAGCGGCCGCGAGTTGGTAGGCCGCGGAGTTCACAAGCACGCGGACGACGGCCTTAAGGTCGAAGTTGGATGCGGTGAAATGTTTGGCGAGGGCCTCAAGAAGTTCCGGGTTGGAGGGAGGGTTTGTGTCGCGGATGTCATCCTCGGGTTCGACGAGGCCGCGGTTGAAGAAGTGTTTCCAGTAGCGGTTGACCAGGGATTTGGCGAAAAACGGGTTGGTTTTGGAGCCCATCCAGTCTGCAAGGACCAGGCGCGGGTCGTCGTCGGGAGGGATGTCAAAAGAAGGGCTACCGAGGCCTGCCGGTTTGACGTTGGCCTTGGTTTTTTTGTTTTCCGCAACGGCGACTCCCCGCTTGTGGAAGATGACGGATTGGCCGGCGATGGCCGTGGGGCGGCGCCCGATTTGGGTGAAGAAGGCGGAGAGGCCGTAGTAGTCTTGCTGGCTCCAGCGTTCAAAGGGGTGGTGGTGGCACTGGGCGCAGTTCATGCGCACGCCCAAGAAGAGCTGGGCCACGTCTTCGAGTTGCTGCTCGGGGGTTTTGACTTGGTTGTACCAAGCCACCGGCGGGTTGCTAACCGCTGCGCCCGTGGCCGCGAGGAGTTCGCGGACCATGACGTCGTAGGGCCTGTTGGCGAGGAGCCCGTCTCGCAGCCAAGAGTGGAAGGCAAAACTCGCGGGCGTGCCCTTGTCTAGGCGCTTGTTGCGGAGCAAAGCGGCCCATTTGTTGGCGAAGTAATCGGCGTAACCAGGACTGCTTAGGAGGGATTCAACGAGGGCCTCCCTTTTGTTGGGGGCGGTGTCGGCGAGAAAGGCCCGTGTCTCGTCAAGGGTGGGTGGATGGCCGGCGATATCGATTGAGGCGCGGCGTAAAAAAGTGGAGTCGTCGCAGAGCTCCGAGGGAGGGATTCCCAGCCTTTTGAGGTTCGCGAAAACGAGCTCATCTACAAAGTTCCGGTTCTTTGGCAGGTTTTCCACGGGGGCACCCAAGGGGATGGATGCGTTGTAGGTGGAAACCATTCCCTGGTAGCGGACCATGACTGCCACGTTTCCGGGAATATCGGAAATTTTGACCAGCCCCGTTTCCGAAGCCTCGGCCATGCTTTTGTCATTGGCCTCAAACAGGGCGAGGCGCGTTACGTCGCGGGTCGAGCCGTTGGAGTATTTGGCCGTGACCTTGAGCTGCTGTTGGGCCTTCATCGCAAGCGTTCCGCGGGCGGGTGCCACCTCCAGAGAGGCGATTGAGGGATCTTTTCCAGGAGAGTAGGCCATGCCTTGCGCGATCCAGAGTGCCAGGACCTTGTAAGAGTCCGAATTCGCGTCAATTTTTTTGCCACCTCCGTGGGGCGTTGTATTTGTGGCTTTTAACAACAGCAGGCTGCGCTCGGGAGCGGCGGGGAAAATGCGGCGGCCCCGGCCTTCTTTCACGATGTGCTCAAAATCCTCCTGGGGTTCGAATCCGAAGAGAGACAGCCGGAACCCGTTTTGGCCGCTCCCCGCTTTTGCGTGGCAGGCGCCTGAGTTGCAGCCGGCCTTTGTCAAAATGGGCGCCACGTCGTTGACAAAACTCAGAGCACCCGGCTCCTCTGCGCGCATGGGAGGGACGGAAGTCAACGAGGCCACAAGGAGCAGGGATAAAAAGCTGGGGAGACGCATGGGGTGCATAAAGAAGACCATCTCAACGCCAACCTCTTTGAGGCTAAATTTCAGGCTGAATACCAGACATTCAATATGCGGATTTTTTAACGCTTGAGCAGGCTCGTATTGGAGCCGGTTAAACGTAAAAGTAAAGAGGCGGAGCGGCCTTGAAACGACCGTTCCGTTTTTTCACCCCATGCCTGAGCCTCTTAAAAATCAATTCGGTCCCGCGATTCCGGAGCAAATTGCGGCGGCGCTGGAGCGTGTTTGGCCCGCCTTCAAGACGGGGGCTTTCATGCGGGACGTCTTGGAAGGGTATGCGGAATTAGAATTAATGGCCCGGGCGGTCAAAATTGCGACGTCTCTGAGGCGCCATTTGCCGGCCGACTACGAGGAGGCCCTGGCGCTCCTTCTTAAATCTTTGGGGCCAAAACCAGAGGAAAACCAATGGTCGGGTGAACTGCCGTTTTTCCACTTGCCGCACACGACTTTTGTGGCGGCCTACGGTTTGGAGCACTTCGAAGCTTCAATGCACGCGCAGTATGAACTCACCCAGCGGTTCACCGCAGAGTTCAGCATCCGGCCGTTTTTGGAGCGCCATCCGGCGGAGACTTTGGAGCGGTTGCGGCTTTGGGCAAGGGATCCGAGCGTCCATGTGAGGCGTCTGGTCTCCGAGGGGACGCGGCCTCGGTTGCCCTGGGCATCGCGGTTGCGGGCTTTTCAGAAAGACCCCCGGCCCGTGTTGGCGCTTTTGGAAAAACTCAAGGACGACCCCGAGTTGTACGTGCGCCGTTCGGTGGCGAACAATTTGAACGATATTGGAAAGGATCATCCGGGGCTTTTAGTGGAAACGGCCGAGCGCTGGCTGGCAGGCGCGCCTGAAGGGCGGGCGTGGGTGGTGCGGCACGCGCTGCGTTCAGCGGTGAAGCGTGGGGAAACGGAGGCGCTCAGGGTGCTGGGGTACGGGTCGGGAGCGAGGGTGGCTTTGGAAAACGTCTGCATCCAACCAGCGTCGGTGCGGTTGGGGGAGGCCGTCACGCTGAGCTTCGAGCTCGTGAATTTGGAAAAGGGAGTGCAGAGGGTGATGGTGGATTTTCGGATTCAGTTTGTGAAGGCGGCTGGCAAAGTGGGGCCGAAGGTGTTCAAGCTCAGGGCGGTGGAAATGGCTTCTGGGGAGAGGGTATTGTTCCGGAAAAGGGTTTTGCTTGCAGCGCTGACGACGCGGAAACACTACCCGGGAAGGCACCGGGTGGAGGCGCTTTTGAATGGCGAGGTCAGGGCTCTGGGGAGTTTTGAACTCAGCGCCTGAGGTTTCCGGCTTTTGAGCGCCTGAGTCTTGAGTCGCGGAGGTGGAGATCTTTCCTTGTGAAAGGGCGAGCAAAACGCGGGGGACTCCGCTAAAGAAAGCGGGCATTGTGAAGACACCCCTCTTGAGCCTCGCCGCCGTCTTTTGTGCATCCACCCTTCAGCCCGTCCTAGCCCAGGACCCGCCCCCGGCGCCCGCGCCCCCAGCAAAGCCGGCTCCGGCTCCATTAAAGCCGCTCGCGCTGGCGCCCGCACCGAACAATCACGTGGCGTTGCAGAGGGCCGCGTTGGGAGGCGAGTTCCTGATTTCAGCTTCGGTGATTCCGCAGATGGTTGCCGCGACGAGCACGGCTCTCGCGGGTAAGATTGTCCGGTTTGAGGTTTTTCACGATGGCGTGGATCTGTACGAGTCGAGCGAGGGGCTGGTGGTGACGAAGGACTTGCCCACGCGGCGCCTGCTTACGACCTTTCCCATTGTCTCCCAGAATGAAACTACGGTGGTGATTGATTTCAACGCGGGGATGCGGCGAGTCTTCAACGACATTTGGTATGCAACTTCGGAGTCCGCCGGCAGCGTTCCCGGGCGGAACCCGGTGGCTCAGGCGCGGTCCTTGGAAATCCCACAGGGCCGTATCTTCGAGGTGCGTCCGGAGGGTAATCAGCTTGTGGTGCGGCAGAGCGCCCAGGTGCGCGACCGACAGAACGATCCGAACAAGGAGGATCGTTTTGAGATTCGGTACTTTATTGGCGCCTACGAGCCTGGCGATTTCCAAACCAAGGAGCACACGCCGGCCAGCTCGAGGTATGTGCGTTTTTTTGAATCGCATCCGCAGATTGAGAACAACACGGGCCGGACGGCGAGCCGGATCGCGCTTTTTGATATTCGCAAACCGGTGGTGATTCATTACAGCGCCAACACCCCGGCGGAGTACGAGGGGGCGGTGCGGGACGGGATATTGTATTGGAATCGCGCGTTTGGGCGGGAGGTCGTTCAGGCGGCTAAGGCGCCGGAAGGCGTGACTGCGCCTGACTCGCGCTTCAGTCTGGTGCAGTGGGTGCCCTGGGATAACGCTGGATTCGCGTATGCGGATGTCATCGTGGATCCCCGCTCTGGGGCTTCGCAGCGTGGACAGGCTTTCATGACGAGCACGTTTTCCTTCACTGGAAGGTCCCGTGCCCGCGCGTTGCTGCGCACGATGCGTGCGGTTCCGCCCACGGCACCCAGCCCCGCGCCCGGACCCAAGAAGTTTGGCGAAGAAACCGGGGTGTCGGCGCAGGGAGGGTTGTTTGCCAATGCCCGGGCCTGCGAGGTGGATGCGGTGGCTTTCGCGGAAAGTTTTGCGGCAGGTTTGGAGGGAGCGCTGGCGGATCCGGCTTTCAGCGATGCGGCCGCAAAACGCGTCGCCGGGGATTACTTGCGCGAGGTCGTGGCGCACGAGGTTGGGCACGTGCTCGGGCTGCGCCATAATTTTGCGGCGAGCCTGGGCTCCACGCTCAGTCAGAAGGAACTTTCAGACTGGTTTGCAGCCTACCTCAAGGACGATGACACCGCGCTGCTTGCCGACCGCGTTCCCTGTACGTCAGTGATGGACTACATGGATTTGAAGTCCTCCGTTTTGGTGGGACGCAAAATCCGCAAGACGGCGGAAGTCCTTGCCTACGACAGCGCCGCGATTCGCTGGGGGTATCTGGCAAGCAACGAAGTGGCCGACAAACGGATGCTGTTTGGCACAGACCAGGATATTCGATCGTATGGCGACGTGGTGCCTTTTGATTACGGGAGCGAGCCGCTGGTGGGAGCTTATGCTTCCATCGGCGAGGATCTTAAAAATCTGCCCAACAGTCTGATTGAACAGTTCATTGCGGCCAAGGCTCCTCGCGATCCGAAGGACAAGCGGCCACTGGACCAGCTCAGTCTGGAGCCGGAACGGGCTGCGACTCGGATAGCGGATGCCTATGGCAGGCTTCTGTCCTGGTTCAAAGCGGGCCAGCGTTCGCTCCGGGTGGAGCGGAATTTTCCGTTTGTGGGACCGCTCAATCAAAAGGAAGTGTACCAGGCCCATTTTAAGGCGCTCAATGAGCAGATCGACAATCTGGGAGGGGTGGATCGGGCGGTGTTTTCGTACCTTCCGATCGAGCTAAAACTGGAGCTTAAGGGCGAGCCTGCCGGGGCGGAGGTGATTCCAAAAATCGACGGCAAACAGCTCATGGGGCGACTTGAGAAGCTCTTGGAATCTCCAGATTACACGCAGTTTACGGGTCTCGATGAACAGCCCTCCTCTTTTTCAAAGGAGGACAAAGATCTGATCTTGCGCCGGGGACGGTTATATTTCGCGGAGTTTGAAAAAGAGGTGCTCAAGAGGCTGTGCCAAAAGCTGGAAAAGGCGCCGCGCGATCTCGCCGTTCAGGCATTCGAGGAGGTGGCCGAGGACGATGTGGTGGCCCGCTTGGAAAAGCGGATCATCGACGTGGCCAAGGAAATCGTACTCGCGCGCAACGAGGACAAAAGGCACAAGGGCAAGGTCGACAAGTCGTTCGTGGAGGTGGCCGAATTTCGGTACGAACTGGAGACCCGGCTCACTGCGGCGCGGATGCTGGCAGATGGCGCTGGATCCTTCCGGAGTTGGGCCACGGAGCCCCGCGCAGATGTGGGCAAACAGCTCAAGGAAATGGTCGACGCCTCCTTGAATGTGCAGAACTTCCGGGAATTCAAGGAGTCCCAGCTCTCCCGGCCATTGCGGGACTGGTATTTGAACCAGCAGAACGTGTTGGGCGCCTTGGGGAACAAGCCGACCTTTGCGCTGCCGCCGGCGCCCAGCAAACCGCCCATCCCCCCGCATTAGGGCCATGGCCGGGGCTGCCGCCGGCTACCTCAGCGTCCCAGCGCGTCCCGGCTTATTTGCCGGTCCACTGGTATTCGCCGGCGTCGAAGGTCATGAGCATGCCGGGTTGGAGGATGCGGTATTCTTCGACCACTGCGCCGTCGCTTTGGAGCAGGACCACGGCGGGCTGACGGGCATCGTGACCGAGGACGGCCCAACGCAGTTTTTTGGTGTCTGTCAGGCGTCTGAGGAGGATGCCGTCGGCGGTTTTGAGAAAGCTGCCGGCTTCATCAAATCCGACGCTCAAAAGGAGGTCGGTGCTTGCGCCGCCAAGAAGGGGGTTGAACTGGGATTTGATGGAGACCTGAGGTTCGGGCGTGAAGGGCTTGGGGCGGCCAACTCTCCCGGCCACATCGCTGAACTGGGTGCAGGGCCAGCGGTTCTTCTCAAAAAAAGTTTCCCAGCTTGGAGACGCCGCCGCAGTGGGCGCCGGGACGGGGGTTGTCTCTGGGGCCGGCTCTGGCGCCGCCTTTTTTCGGAGACCGCGCACCCGCCAGCGTTCGCCGTCCTGCTCCAAAAGGAACACTTCATCCTCAGTAAGGGAGGCCGCGATCGCAACGGGCACGGGTTGTCCCGCGCCAACGCTCAAGCGCCGCAGCACCTCGGAGTTTCCATCGAGCTGGACGATGACCGTTTCCCCCAAGGCTTTTTCGATGCTCCAACGCGTGCCCTCCCGTCCCGCGCAACTTGTCGGGCCTGAAGGGATGGCGCCCTCGGCTGGAGGGGCGATTTTTCCAAAGCGGGGCGTGTCGTCCGATTCGGAGACGGACTCGGTGATGCGCCAGAGTTGTCCGGCGATGTCTGTGGCGGTCAGTTCGAGAGTGCTGCCTTCCAGGCGCAGGCTGTGAAAGGAGGCGGGATGGGGGCCGTCCTCTGCGGCCACCCAGTCGTTGCCGTGGAAGGCTTCACCGGTGAGTTCAAGGTCGCCCACGGCAAGCCCGCGGACCCGGTATTTTCCGGGCGGCAGCAACTGGCCGGCGTCGTCCTTGCCATCCCAGGTTGTGCTAAGGCCGTTGAGGGAAACGGTTAGATCCGTGTTTGCGACTTCGGTGTGAAGCGAGCGGACGCGTTTTCCGGAGCGGTCGAAAACGGCGAGGCTGAGTGTTCCATCCAAGGGCGGGGGCAGGAAAGTGATGCGAACGGAGGGGCTCTGTTGTGGGGACTGGACGGCGGTTGGTGCGGGGTCCAGCGCGCGGGTGACGGGCGCGAGGGAATGTAAGGCCAGGAGGCAGAGAGCGAGCGGCACGGATGAGCGGAAGCCGTCGGGGCTGTTATGCATAGTAGCGCCAGTTAAGGTTTGGGAAAATGTTGTCCCTAAACTCACAATTTGCAAGGAATGGCTCGTCGATGACGCTTGAGCTGAGCTGTTCGTACAGGCGTGTGAAGCGGTGTAGATGCTCCTCGGTGCGGCGGGTGGCGTACTCGCGGGCGGTGCCTGTTTTCATGAGGAAGGCCCAGTCGCTGGACTGAGCGAGGAGCAGTTCGCGGGCGGCCTGCTTGAGGGCGCGCAGCAATACCGGGGAGTCGGTGGAGATGTGGCGGCGCGCGAGGTCTGTCATGCGGCGTGCGGCGGTGTGGAGATGCGGGTAGATCCAGGCATTGGATTCTTCGAGCCAGACCTCCCAATATCCTTTGTGTCCCCAGCTTGAAGCGGCGGGTGCGACGAGCTGGTGGGTGTCGTGCTGGGCGAGGTAGCGGGAGGGGGTTGTGAGTTGGAACTCCTTCTGGTCGTATGCGGCCTTGCGGATGAAGCTGTTGAGCCACTCCGGGCCCTCAAACCACCAGTGGCCGAAAAGCTCCGCGTCAAAGGGGCTGAGCACCACGGGCGGAACGTTCATGAAAGAACGCAGCTGGGCGATTTGATCGACGCGTGCTTTGAGGAAGTGAGCGGCGTGATGGTCGGCTGCCCCCAGCGCCCAATCGCGATTGTAGAGGTCCTTTTCGCTGCCGGGGCCGGTGACGCGGTGGTACTTGAGGCCCGTGAAGCGCCGGTGGCGGTCGCCGAAGAAAGGTTCGAGCGTGTTGAGAGGCAGATCAAAACCGATGTCCCGGTAAAAGTCACGATACGCCGGGTCGCCTGGATACCCTTCTTCGGCGCTCCACACCTGCCGGCTCGAGTCCCGGTCGCGCCCGAAAACGGCGGGCCCCGCCGGTACATAACACGGGGCGTAAATCGCGTAACGCGGGCGCGGGCTGCCGAACATAAGGCCGTGGGCGTCGATGACGAACCAGCGCAAGTTGGCTTCTTGGAGAATGGCGTCCAGACCGGGAACGTAGGCGCATTCGGGCAGCCAGATTCCGGAGGGGGCACGACCGAAAGTTTCCTGGTAGTGGTCGCGGCCGATGAGGACTTGGGCGCGCATGGCCTCTGGGCAGACTTCCATCAGCGGGAGAAAGCCGTGGGTGGCTGCGCAGGTGATGATCTCCAAAAAGCCGGCGTTCGCGAAAGCGTTGAACCCGGCGACGAGGTCCTGTTTCCAGCGGTTGTGCCAGGCGTCGTGGACGTCCTCGAGGCGGGCGAGGTAGAAGCGGGCGATTTGCTCGGGAAGTCCCTGGTTGCGGGTCCGCTCCGTTTCTGAGCGGGCGAGGGAAAGGAGGCGTTCCAAGTGGGCGGTGTAGCGCTCCAAGAGGAGGGGATCCCTCAGCATGTGGCAGAGGGTGGGGGTGAGGGTCAGCGAAAAGGACGCTGGCACGGCGTCCCTGGCCAGGCCTTCCAGCAGGGCGAGCAGCGGGATGTAGGTTTCCGTGATCGCCTCGTACAGCCAGTCTTCCTCTAAAAAACGGGCGTGTTCGGGGTGCCGCACATAGGGCAGGTGCGCATGCAGGACAAGGGCCAGGTAGCCAGGAGGAGCCATGGAGGCGGGGCGTTCGCGCGAGGGCGGGCGCAGGAGAGGGAAGGGGTTAGGAAAGGAGGGTTTGCTCCGGACGCACGGGAATTCCCTTGGTGGCGAGGTGCGCCTTGACCTGCGCTACCGTGTACTGCCCGTAGTGGAAAATGCTGGCGGCGAGGACGGCGTCCGCCTTGCCATCCAAAAGCACCTCGGCCATGTGGTCGAGGTTGCCTGCACCGCCGCTGGCGACGACAGGCACGCCCACTGACTCGCTCACGCGTCGCGTAATGACGCAGTCGTAGCCGGCTTTTGTGCCGTCGGCGTCGATGGAGTTGAGGACGATTTCACCCGCGCCAAGCTCGTAGGCGCGGACGGCCCAGGCGACGGCATCCAGGCCGGTGGCCTTGCGGCCTCCATGGGAATGCACCTCCCAAAAGTCGGGTCGGGTCCGTTTTGCATCGATGGAGACGACAATACACTGGGAGCCGAAGCGCTCGGCGCCTGCGGCGATGAGTTCCGGGTTGGTGAGGGCGCTGGAGTTGATGCTGATTTTGTCCGCCCCCGCCTGCAGCATGGTGCGCATATCTTCAACGGCCCGGATGCCACCGCCTACGGTGAGTGGCATAAAGCACTGGGCAGCGGTGCGTTCTATGACGTCCACCATGGAGGCTCTGCCGTGGGCGCTGGCGGTGATGTCGAAAAAAACCATTTCATCCGCCCCTTGCTTGTTGTAGCGGACGGCGAGTTCGACCGGGTCGCCCACATTGCGCAGGCCGCCCTCCTCGGCCCGGCCGAATTGGATGCCGCGGGTGACTTTTCCGTCGTGGACATCGAGACAGGGAATGACGCGCTTGGTGAGCATGTGAACCTTCAAAATGCAGCCTGAGGCCGTAAAAAGGGGAGAAGAATCGACGTTTCTTAGTAAAAAAACAATTTGGGCCTCTGGATATAAGACCGAGCTCTACATTACAGTCGATTCTGGATATTAGAAACCTATGGGCAATCCACTCGCTACCGATCCTGACGTTCTCCCCAAAACACAGGCCACTCGCAAGGGTGGAAAATTCAAGGTGTCAAAGGAACCGCTCGTCGAGGGGGTTTTAATGGAAACCGCACCTTCTGCCGTTAAGTATAACGCTCCGGTTCAGGTGGTTGCTGATAAAAAGGAAGCCGGCGTCCCCGCTGTGCAGCCGGTCCACGCCCCCTCCTTTCAGGCGCAATCGCCTGTACAGGTGGAGGATTTTGGCCCCCTCCCTGAAACGTACCATCAGGACGCCTTGTTTTTGACAGCCCGGGACCCCCGCTGGCTTTTTTCGTACTGGGATCTGAACTGGTCTCGCGTGTCAGCGCAGGAAATGAGGGACGGGCGGCATGCCTATTATCTTCGGGTATCGCGCCCCTCTGGAGAGGTGGAGACCCTTGTGGAAATTCACCCCGGAGCGCGGAACTGGTACGTGCCTGTGCGCGAGGGCGGGGCAACGTATTCGGCGGAACTCGGGTATTTTGACCGGCGCGGTTTCTGGCAGGGGCTGGTGCGCTCGGGTTTGGCGAAGACTCCGGCGGACGCGCTTGCGCCGGAAAACGAGGGCGACCCTTTTGCCAGCGTGCCCCAGGGCCTGACTTTTGAGAAGCTCCAGGAACTCGTGCGTCAGCACATGGGAGAAGGGGAAACGCTTTTGGAAGCCATCGCCCGGATCACCGGCGAAGGCCGTATTCAGGTGCGTTCGGGTTCCGTGCCGACGTGGACGGACGAGCAGCGGCGTCTTTTGGCGATGTTGCTCGGGGAATCGTTGATTAACGTGGTGGGACTGGGTTCGGAGGAGATCGACCGGCTTTTGCGCAAGGCCCTGCAGGAGAAGCTGCACAGTGAAGCTGCCAGCGGTCTTTCGGCGCGGCTTGCGGCAGCGTTCGGGCCGTCCAGTTCGAGTTTGTTCAGCCCGTTCGGGGCGAGTTGGAGTGCGCAGCCTTTTGGGGTGCGGGAGCGCGGCTTCTTTATGCACCTCAATGCAGAGGTCATTTTTTATGGCGGCACCCAGCCCGATGCCACGGTGCGCATTAACGGAGAGGTGATCAAACTCCAACCGGACGGCTCTTTTCGTTACCACTTCACGCTGCCAGACGGGGATTTTGAGGTTCCGATCGTGGCGGTGTCGGCGGACGGCCAGGAGGAGCGCTCCGGCACCCTGAGTTTCCAGAGACAGACGCGCCGCGTAGGCGCAGTGGGCGCAACGGCGCAGCCGGCGCATTTGGAGCCGCTGATGGGCCGGCGGCAGGCTTAGTCGGTTGGATTCATGCGGATTCGATAGAGCGCCCTTGAGGGATTCAGGGCGCTCTTTTCTTTAATCGGGTCCGAGCTCGGGCCCTAACCCTACTTCGCGGACTCGCGTCTAAAAACGGCTATTTTCGGGAGTCTTTTTGTTGCAAGCTCCTCATTTGCAGGCATCGTTTTTTCAAAAGTGCTTGTAGTGCCGACCTACCCCCTTGCGGGTCTTTTTCAGAAAGTGGTTTCAT
>CANJZW010000045.1 GCA_947479475.1 Chthoniobacteraceae bacterium | reverse complement strand
GGCAGCCTGGCCCCGGTTTTGTTGCCTCCTCTGGACTTCCTTTCAATTCCCCCGCCATTGAATTCGATGAACTCCCGAGCCCATGGATTTCCGTTCCCCCGCACCCCTCTTCTTGTTGCCTCCCAAGGCGCCGCTGTTTGTCTGGTTAAAGCGTTAATTTGCAGGGATTAGCGTAAAATAACGCGAAATAACGCGAATGTGCCCGAAGCAACGGGAATGAGTGAGCCTCTCCTGCGGACCAGCGCGAGATGCGGTGTGTCGTCTGATTTTGCGCGTTTCGTTTGCTAGACCGCTACTAACTGAAACGAGTTTGCCTTAGCGTTTGCGCGGCTGAGAATGGAGAAAGCCGCCAGACATCGCCCTGTCGGAGCGCCCGCGGCGGGCCGTTTACGTGGGTTACCCCAAGGATGATTGGGTTGCCCCAAGGGTGATTGGGTGCACCAAGGGTGTCGAACCCTGAAGTCCCGCCATTTTTTGCATCGATGCAACACTGGCTGGGGACGCATCGGCGCCTGGGCGGCCGAGCTGCGGTTGGCGTAAGACTGCCCGGGTCGCAGGCAGTCACGGGAGAAACACGGATCGTTCCGAAGCCCCTGGGGCTGGGGAAATGCGTCTTTGCAGTTTTCCTGCTTACTAAGGCAGGGGTGGCAGAGACGAGCCCAGTGCGATCAGGATGGGCTCGGGCTGGGCCGGGCGCATTGGCTGGCTCCAATAACGTTTGATGTCGCGCATCATCTGGGCGATATGGGCGTGGTGTTGCGCGGGTTTGAGGCGTTTGTAGGAACGAGTCGGGTCACCCCAGCGCAAGATTTCAATGCGTTCTATGCGGGCACCCCAAGTGTTCATAGCGCTGCGGCTGGGTTTGTACAGGTCGATGGTGTTGCGGCCGGTGAGAGCCCAGCCGTAGTCGTCGACGAAAAAGACTTCCCCCGTGCTGCAGAGCTTGAAGACAGTGCCGGCCGGCCAGCGGCCCCAATCGGCCGCGGCGCTATGCACCGCAGGGCCGCAGCGCAGGGGCGTGCCAAGGGCGGATTTGTTGCCGTAGGCGAGGTGGTCGGACTCTGTGTGAGTGTAGGCGGTGGTTTTGACGGTCTGGAAACGGTTCCGGGCCAGCGGGCTCTCGTATTTTGGGAGCTTGCGAGCAGGGGAGGAGCAGGCCGCGACAAAAAGAGCGGTTGCGAGCAGGAGCAGGTGGCGAAGTCGCATCGAGAGAAAGGTGGGTGTGGAGGCTGGTGTTAGCCGAGTGCGTCCAGCACGAGTTGGGCGTGTTCCGCGGGCTTCACTTTTCGAAAGACCGCCTTTAGCAGGCCGTCCGGCCCGATGACAAAGGTGGAGCGTTCGGTGCCCATGTAGGTTTTTCCATACATGCTTTTTTCCACCCAGACTTGGTAGGCCTGGACGATTTCCTGAGTCGTGTCGCTCAGGAGGGGAAATGGCAACTCAAACTTATCAATGAACTTGCGATGGCTTTTTTCCGGATCGATGCTGACGCCGAAGACCACCGCTTTTTTGCTGAGTTCTTGCCAAACATCGCGCAGCCCACAGGCTTGGGTGGTGCAGCCGGGCGTGTCGTCCTTTGGATAGAAATAGAGGACGACGTTTTGCCCTGCAAAATCAGCCAGGCGCACCGAGGTTCCGTTTCCGTACGGGCCGCCGACGGCTACGGAGTGGAAAGCGGGGGCGGGAGTACCTGGTTGAAGATCTGACATGAGAGTCGCTTAGAGAAAATCAGGGTTTTTCGCAACAGGAATGAGCGAATTGCGGGTGGTAAAGTTGTATGGTGTGGCGTCCAAAGAACAGAGGGGTGTGGAGTCGGCTCGGCCTTTGTGCGGGGTTCCAGGTGGAGGCGTGGGGCGCCGGGAAGCGACCTCAAGGGGCTTTTTTGAGGGGCGGCGCGCGATTTTATAAGGTAGAGATGTGCAAGGGGAATGCTCCTGAAGTGAAAATATGACAACGGCGAACAAGATCACATTGATGCGGATTGGGTTGATTCCCGTGTTTGTGCTTTTTGCCATTTATTACGGGCAGGGGGTGCTTGCCGGGGCGGCGCAGGAGGCGCTGCGGTGGGCGGCCGTGGCGACGTTTGCGCTTGCGGCTGCGAGCGACGGGCTGGACGGCTGGCTGGCGCGCCGGCTCAACCAACGCACGGAATTGGGGGTGGTGCTGGATCCGATCGCAGACAAGGGTCTTTTGCTGGCCGGGATTCTGACGCTGAGTTTTTCGCACTGGACCAATGCGTTGCCCGTTTGGTTTGCGGTGCTTGTGGTGGCCCGGGACGTGGCGGTGCTGGCTGGAATCATCGGGGTGTTTGTATTGCACGGGAAAGTTGATTTGCGGCCACATTGGACGGGGAAAACGGCGACGGCCCTTCAGATGATGAGCTTGATTGGAGTGATGCTGCAGCCTGAATGGCTGTTGGCTTCGTGTTTTTCAGGCTGGCCTTGGATGCCGCTTCTGTCGGTGCGAAACTTGGACGTGCTGGTGTGTGTGACGGGGGTGTTTACTCTGATTTCGGGGTTCGGTTATCTGGGGGAAGGCATTGCGCAGGCGCACAAAAGCGGGCATGGCGACCCTGCTGGGGAGGCTGGAGCGACCGGGGTGGGAAGTGGGAAGACGTATTGAAGTTTGAAATAGGGCGCGCACAACGGGAGCGGGGATGTTAGGATCCCAGAAATCATGCGCACGGTAGCTATCGTTGGTCGCCCGAATGTGGGTAAATCTGCTCTTTTTAATCGCCTCGTCGGCCAAAAAATCTCGATCGTGCACGACATGCCCGGGGTCACCCGGGACCGGATTGTGGCGATTTGCCGACAGGGACGTTCTCCCTTTCAGCTCGTCGACACGGGGGGAATCGGCGCCGGGGCGGATGCTGAATTTGCCGACCAGGTTGCCGCCGAAGTGGATATTGCCGTGGAGACAAGCGCCCTCATTCTTTTTGTGGTGGACGCGCAGGCCGGGCTGACCCCGGTGGATGCCGACATTGCGCGCCGGTTGCGCCGGGTTTCAAAACACCTGATTTTAGTGGTGAACAAAGTGGATCACCCCAACCATCAAGGCCTGAGCAACGAGTTCAGCCGGCTCGGGTTCAGTCCTCTTTTTCCAGTCAGCGCCGAACACGGGATCGGGTTTGACGTGCTTGTGGACCGGATCTGCGCGCTGCTGCCCGAGCACGACCCCGCGGAGGATGCGGCGCGCCTGGCCAAGCCGCTCCAGATTGCGCTGGTGGGCCGCCCCAACGTCGGGAAATCCTCGCTCACGAACGCCATTCTGGAGGATGAGCGCACGATGGTTTCCCCGATTTCCGGCACGACACGTGATGCGGTGGACATTCCTTACAAGCGCGGCGCGCAAAACTACATTCTCATCGACACCGCCGGCATCCGGCCTAAGTCGAAACGGTCGGATTCGGTGGAGGTGTTTTCCGTGATGCGCTCTGAATCCAGTGTGAAACGGGCCGACCTGTGCGTCTTGGTGCTCGACGCTTCGCAGGGGGTGAGCAGTCAGGACAAGCGGATTGCCGGGATGGTGCGGGATGCGGGCAAGCCGTGCGTGGTGGTGCTGAACAAAATCGACCTTATTCCGGAGCGCACACAGAACAAAGAGGGGTTGCGAGAGGTTTTGGAGGAGATCCGCAGCGACTTGTCGTTTCTGCCCTATGCGCCGCTGGTGTTGCTTTCGGCGAAAACAGGGGAGGATCTGGACCGCCTCTTTAAACGCATCGAGAACGTGCGCGAGGCTTCCCGGCGCAGGATTGGAACCGGTCCCCTGAACCGCCTGCTGACCACGGCGATGACGAATCATCCGCCTGCGCTCAAAAGTGGGCGACGCTTTAAAATCCTCTACTCCACCCAGCCCGAACCCCGCGGGAGTTCGCCGATTCCGCTGCCTGAAGTGGTGCTTTTCTGCAACGACAAGAGCCTTTTGGACGATACGTACCGCCGGTTTTTGGAGGCGCGCATCCGCACGGTGGAACCCTGGGAAGGGCTTCCGATGGATTTGCACCTTCGGCAGCGCGAGGCCAGGGGGATTTCGCGCTCCCGCGGCGCGGCGCCCAAGGAGCGCGGCGAAGCGCAACGCAGCTCTAAAATAAAGGCCAAACGCTCGACGCCCAAGGCGCGGCGCGCTTTGAAGGCCCCGCGGGTTTAGCCAGCGGCGGGGGGGCACAGCCGCGGATTCCGCACCCGTTTGGAGCGAGACTCCGTCCAGAACCAGTCGCCGGGTGGGAGCCTTGGATTTGGCGCCCAACATGAAACGCGGTTCCCTCCCCGTGGGTGGGATGTGGGACGGGTTTTTCTAGGGGGGGCGTACTCTTTTTAGGAAGATCGCTAATGGCGGGTTGAGGAAAGTGGCCGTGCATGTGTAGGCTGTGGGCCGATGCTCACTCCGGACTACAAGGTCAAGCTGGAGGTCTTTGAAGGACCTCTGGATCTGCTGCTCTACCTCATCAAGAGGGAAGAGGTGGATATCTATGAAGTTTCCCTGGAGCGAATCACCCAGCAATACCTGGAGTTCATGGAAGCCTTTAAGGCGTTGGACCTCGAGGTGGCCGGAGAATTTGTGGTGATGGCCGCCAACCTGATTTATCTCAAGAGCCGCAGTCTTCTACCAGTGAGCGTGCAGCCCCCGGAGGAAGAGACGGAGGAGGAGGATCCGCGTTGGGAACTGGTGCGGCAGCTTATTGAATACAAAAAGTTTAAAGACGCCGCGGCGCAGCTCCAGGAGCGCGGGATCGCCCGGGAGGCGCTCTTTAGCCGGGTGGCGGAACCGGCGGATGCCCCTCCAGAGAGGCCGCTTGGTGAGGTGAGCGTTTTTGATTTGATCGCGGCCTTCAATGGAGTGCTCAAGCGCATCAATCAGAAGGAAGATCTGCGGGAAATTTTCGAGGAAAACTTCACCGTTTCCGACAAGATTGAAATGGTGATTAAGATTACTTCGGGTGGGGTTCCTGTTTTGTTCACGGAATTGTTTTCAGGAGTGGCTTCGCGCGCCGAGATTGTGGTGACGTTTTTGGCGGTGCTGGAGTTGATCCGGCTCAAGCAGCTCAAGGCGGTGCAGGAGGGAGCGTTTGGGGACATTGAATTGCGCTGGGTTCAGGGGGATTGACATGACTCTGCCACAAGTACTTGAAGCCTTGATTTTTGCGGCACCCAAGCCGCTTTCCACGCTTGAACTCGTGGAGGCGGTGCATGCTGCAGGGGAGTCATCCGAGGTGGAGGAGGCGCAGGCCTACGCGAAAGCAGGAGAAACCCGTATTTTGGAAGCGTTGGGCGAGCTGCAGTCCGAGCTGGAACAGAGTGGACGGGCTTTCCGGCTCATGGAGCAGGCCACGGGTTGGGGGTTCGTCACGCGCCAGGAATACGCGCCCTGGGTGCGCAAGCTTTACCCCGACGCGAAACCGGCCCGTTTGAGCGGGCCTGCGATGGAAACGCTGGCGATCATTGCCTACCGTCAGCCTGTGACGCGTGCGGACATTGAGGCGGTGCGCGGCGTGGCGGTGGACGGGGTGATGCAGGTGCTATTGGACCGGAGCCTGGTTCGCATCGCCGGCAGAGCGGACTTGCCTGGGCGCCCCTTGCTCTATTCGACCACGGGCTATTTTCTGGAGCATTTCGGGCTCAAATCGACTCAGGATCTCCCCAATTCCGCGGAACTGGGGCGCATGAACCTTCCCAAGGCGGCGGTGCCTGACGACAAAGCTTCGAAGCGGCGCGAGAAGGCGGAACTGGAGCCCGAATTGCCGCTGGAGATGGAATCCCCCGGGAGCGTGGAGGAGGTGGCAGCGTCCGCATCCCCCGTTGTGGCGGAGGAAGCTCCCGCTGAAATGGAGGCTTCCAGTGGACTCGGGCAGGAGGAAGAGGCAGTTTCAACACCGGATTCAACATCTGGGTTTGCCGCGGAGGAGCCGCCGCCGGATGTTTTTCCCTCTCAATCATGAACCTGTCAGATATTCGAAAACAGATCGACGCCTTGGACGAGCAGATTCTTAAGCTGCTTAACTCCCGCGCGGATTGCGTGCATGAGGTGGGCGAATTCAAACGCGCCGAGGGTCTTGAAATCTATGCTCCGGAACGCGAAGAGCAGGTGTACCGCTCCCTTGCCGAGCGCAACACCCGCATCGGGGGGCGGTTGCCCGAGACGGCGGTGCGTGCCGTTTACCGGGAAATCATGTCCGCGTCGCTGGCCTTGGAAAAGGACCTGCGCATCGCCTACCTTGGGCCGGAAGCCACCTTCACCCACCAGGCGGCTCGCTCCAAGTTCGGCGCAAGTGTGCAGTACGCCCCGCAGGTTTATATCGGCGACGTGTTTGAGGCGGTAACGCGAGGGCAGGCGGACTACGGGGTTGTCCCGGTGGAGAACTCGTGGGAGGGGGCCGTGAACAACACGTTGGACATGTTCATCGACAGCGACGTGCAGGTTTGCGCACAGGTGCTTTTGCGGATCGAACACCATTTGCTTTCCCGGACGCCTAGGGAAAATATTGTCAAGGTTTACAGTCATCCCCAGGCCTTTGCCCAGACGCGGAACTGGATGCGGCGCAATCTGCCCGGAGTGGAGTGTGTGGAGGTTTCCAGCACGACGCGTGCCGCCGAATGTGCGGCGAGCGAGGTGGGGGCCGCGGCCGTGGCGGGCAAGCTGGCGGGCGAGTTGTTGGGATTGGATGTTTTGGAGTCCGCCATTCAGGATTCCGCCGACAATACCACTCGGTTCCTTGTCATTGGCATGCGCCCGTCCCCTGCAACGGGGAACGACCGGACGTCCCTTTTGTTCAGTGTTGCCCATGAGCCCGGGGCGTTATACCGGGCGCTGGAACCGTTTCACGTGCAGGGGATAAATATCGGCAAAATCGAAAGCCGCCCTTCTCGCAGGAAGGCCTGGGAGTACTGTTTCTTCCTGGACGTCGACGGTCATGCGACGGACCCGGCCCTGGAGCGGGTGCTGGCTGAACTGCGCCAAAGGTGCACGCAGGTGAAGATTTTGGGGACGTTTCCCTTGCCGACGCAGCCGGAGTAGCCCTGAGCCGCGACGGGGCGTCCAGGGGAGGGGCTTGTAAGCGTTTTGAGGGGGCGACCAAGCATTGATACTGACCCCCGTGCGCCGGCATTTTTTTGGAGTTTGGCAGCGTGCTTTTTCATGGGCATTGCGGTGTGCGCGAATCGCAAAAATGGGAAGAAAGTGTTCTCTTACGAATTGCGCTAAAGGTTTTAAATCTGATAGTTAGTACCTTCACCCCAAATGAAATCTAAAATCCCCCCCCTGTCGTTTGCGTCTCTCCTAGTCGCCACCGCGCTCGTAGCACCCTTGCGAGCCGACGATCAACCCGCCCCAGTTCAGCCTGGGGGTAAGTTGCCCAATCCTGTAGCCATCAAGCTGGTGAAGGTGGCCGACGGCTTGGTGGACCCCGGGCACATCTCCGCGCCCAAAGACGGTTCCGGGCGTCTGTTTATTTGCGAGCGCAACGGTTTAGTTCGCATCGTTAAGGACGGCAAACTCCTTGCGAAGCCGTTTTTGGACATCAAGGACAAAACCCTCAGCTCCTTTTTGGAGGAGGGTCTCTACGCCATTGAGTTCCATCCTAAGTTTAAGGAAAACGGTCTCTTCTACGTCAGCTATTCCGATCTGTGGTTTAACGGAGCGACGATGTTGGTGGAATATAAAGTGTCCAAGAGCAACCCGGACAAGGCCGATGCGGACAGTGCGCGTGTGATCATGCAAATCGATTATCCATACTGCAACCACCACGGTGGCAAGATGGCTTTCGGTCCCGATGGCTACCTCTACATTGGGGTGGGTGATGGCGGTTGGGAAGGCGACGTCATCAGCGCCGGACAGGACTTGCATACCTGGCTTGGTAAGATGCTGCGCATCGACGTCAATGTTTCCAGCACCGACCGCGCTTACGGCATTCCAAAGGACAACCCTTTCATCACCCCATTGCAGCAGATGGTCCTGTTCGGGGTCTCTGAGCTACAGTTCTCCAAGATTCATCCCAGAGCCAAGCCCGAGATTTGGGCGTACGGTCTGCGCAATCCTTGGACCTTCTCTTTCGACCGGAAGACAGGTGATTTCTACATTGCCGACGTCGGCCAGAATCACTGGGAGGAGATCGACATGCAGCCAGCCAACAGCAAGGGAGGAGAGAACTATGGATGGAAGTTTATGGGGGGCAGTCATCCCTTTCCCATTGAGTTGGAAAAGCAGGGGGCCCCGCGTGTCGGGATTTTGCCGATTGCCGAATACAGCCATGTCGACCAGGGCATCTGTGTTGTGGGAATTGGGGTCTACCGGGGCAAGGAGTATCCCAGCCTTGATGGAACGTATTTTGCCGCCGACTGGGGTTCCGGGAAAGTCTGGGGCATGCAACGCGACAAGGCCAACAAGTGGCAGATGCAGGAGTTGCTGGACTTGGATACGCCCATCCGGCCCACCAGCGGAGGAGAGGATGAGGCCGGCAACCTTTATATCAGCCACGCCAGCGCCAACTATGGGAGTCCTGTAGACCCGGCTGCTGGCGAACGTGGGGCGGTTTGGAAAATTGTCCCCGCAGACAAGGTTCCCGCAGGGGCTCAAATCGCACCGCTGCAGAAGTAGCCGCCTGGTAAAATCAGCAGAGGTGTTTTTCGTTGGAAATGCCGTGGCGGTTTTTCGCCGCCACGGCATCTGGTGATGTGCGTGTGTTTTTAAAACCTAATTTCGTATGAATTCAGTTTTGTTTTCTTTTCCCCTTTGGATTTTCTCCCTCGTCATCGTGGTTGTGCAGCTGCCCTGTCCGTTGCTTGCGGCTGATGATGCCAGCAAGGCCGCGGCTGGTCATGCTGGCGCTCACGAAGGGATGGGTCTCAAGAAGGAATTGATCGAGGGCATTACAGCGGCGGATTTTCTGAGGCTCTCGGACAAGGCGAAAACAGTTCGACTGACGGTTGTGGCTGCTTATTCCACAAATAATTACGGGATGAATTTCAACGGATTCTCCTATGGAAAAGCTGTTTACAGAATTCCGAAGGGTTGGAATGTGGAGGTTGCTTTTATTAACCCCAGCCCGGTTCCCCATAGTGCGGTGGTGGTCGATCGTGATCAGGTCAAAAAGCTTCAGGTGGGCGAGCCTGCGTTTAAGGGCGGAGCCACCCCGAGCGCGAACATGGGCATCAGCTCTAACAAGGCGACTTTCCAATTTATCGCGGATGAACCCGGCGATTACGCGATTGCCTGCGGGTTTCCCTCCCATGCTCTGGCGGGCCATTGGGTCGCTCTGGAGGTAAGCGCGGATGCAAAGGCGCCCACCCTCCAGCTAGGGGATGCGGATCCTGTCCAAGCATCCCCCGCGAAGTAGAATTGTCGCATGGATTCAGCCCCGGTTGCCACTCTTCGTATTCTTAAAGTTACGGAGGGCGGTCTTGAGTATGCTGAGGATTTGGTTGCGGCCGAGGAGCCTCTTGCGCTTAGGCTCGGGTATTCAACCCCGCACGGTCGCGAGCAAAGGGAGCTTGCGGTAACGATGCGGACGCCGGGAAACGACGTGGAGCTTGCGCTTGGATTTTGCTTTACCGAGGGCATCGTTCGCTCTGCGGCGGAGGTGCATTCTCTGCGGCACTGCACAAAGGCAGAGGCGGCGGGGCACGAGGGGAACGTTCTGAAGATTGAACTGGCCGAGGGGATTCCAGTCGCTCCCCATATTTTTCAAAGAAACACCTTCATGAGTTCGAGTTGCGGCGTGTGTGGTAAGGCCTCCATCGAGGCTGTTCGGGTGCATGTCCCAGTCAGCGACGCGCCTGAGATTGCGGGTTTTGACGCCAGGCTGTTGCACACGTTTCCCGGCACGCTCAGTGCGCATCAGCGGGTATTTGGGGTCACGGGGGGAATTCATGCAGCGGCTTTATTTGACCTTGGAGGGGCCTTGCTGGCTGTGCGGGAGGACGTGGGCAGGCACAATGCCGTTGATAAACTCATCGGCTACGCCCTCTCGCAAAATTGGCTCCCGTTACACGAGCGAATTCTTTTCTTGAGCGGCCGGGCGAGTTTTGAGCTCGTCCAAAAAGCGGCGTTGGCCGGAGTGCGCGTAGTCTGTGCTGTCGGCGCCCCATCGAGCCTGGCTGTCCGGTGTGCGCGCGAGTTTGGAATCACGTTGGTTGGCTTCCTACGCCAACAGCGCTTCAATGTGTATTCAGGCGAACACCGGATGCGTGGCGATGATTCGTCTTTCACGCCGGGGAGTGTGCGGCTGTGATTAGTCGCTTTTTTTGCGTTTGCTGATAACCTCAAGTGGCTTCCCATGAACGAGAAGGATTCTTCCAAAAAAGCGCAGACGCTTAAAATTCCAAATCCGGAAAACCCCGAGCGTTTCACCGGGCTGCGCCTTGGGGAGATGAAAGCGGTGGCGGCTGGCCTCCCTGCGGTAGTGAGCAGCATTCGTCATGTATTTGGTGAGATGGGACTTGCGAGAGGCGTTAACGCGCTCCTTCGACTTAACCAAAAGGACGGGTATGACTGCCCGGGTTGCGCCTGGCCGGATCCTGATGATGAACGTTCCGGCATCGCCGAATACTGCGAAAACGGGGCCAAGGCTGTGGCGGAAGAGGCGACAACCAAGGTGCTCACTCCGGAGTTTTTCGCGCAAAATTCAGTGGCGTCGCTTGCCGAACTGGACGACTTCGAGATTGGTAAAAAGGGAAGGATTGCCCAACCCATGTACCTGCCTCCGGGCGCGACGCATTACCAACCCATCGAGTGGGCGGCAGCCTTCGAGTTGATCGCCCGTCACCTCAATGGTCTGGCCAGCCCTGACGAGGCCGTTTTCTACACCTCCGGTAGAACCAGCAACGAGGCGGCGTTTCTCTATCAACTTTTCGTTCGCGAGTTTGGCACAAACAATCTGCCTGACTGCTCCAACATGTGTCATGAGTCTAGCGGCGTCGCTCTTTCAGACTCACTCGGAATTGGAAAGGGGTCTGTGACTCTCGATGATTTTCCCAAAGCCGAAGTTATTATCATCCTGGGACAAAATCCGGGTACCAACCATCCCCGGATGCTCACTGCGCTCCAGAAAGCGTCGGAGAAGGGCTGCAAAATAATTTCGGTCAACCCGCTGCCAGAAGCCGGGCTGATGGGCTTTCAGAATCCACAGGAAATTAAGGGGGCGCTGGGCATCACGGCTCCGCTGAGCGAGATGTTCCTGCAGGTCCGCATTAACGGCGACATGGCGCTGCTTAAGGGAATCATGAAACTGCTTTTGGAGGCCGATCGCAAAGCGCCTGGCTCAGTGCTTGATCTTGATTTTATCCGTGAGAGTACCGAAGGCTACGAGGCCTTCTCCCGCGCCCTTGATGCCGTCGACTTCGAGACCATTGTCGAGGGTTGCGGCCTCGCAATGGAGGAGATTCGCGCGGCGGCCGATTTGATCGCGGGCAAAAGAAGAATCATAGCGTGCTGGGCCATGGGTCTCACCCAGCACCGTAACGCGGTCGAGACGATCCAAGAGGTGGTGAACTTGCTTTTGCTCAAGGGCAGCATCGGGAAACCTGGCGCAGGCACGTGTCCTGTGCGAGGGCACAGCAATGTGCAAGGTGACAGAACGATGGGGATTTATGAAAAGCCGGGGACGGAGTTTCTCGACAAGATTCAAACGGTGTTCGGCTTTTCGCCTCCGCGTGCTGCGGGCTGGGACGTGGTTGACAGTATCAAGGCCATGCACGCGGGTCGGGGCCGTGTGTTCATCGCCATGGGCGGCAACTTTCTCTCTGCAACGCCCGACACGTTGTACACGGCGGATGCTTTGCGGCGGTGTGAGTTGACGGCCCATGTTTCCACCAAGCTTAACCGGAGTCATCTAGTGCACGGACGGGAGGCGTTGATCCTTCCAACACTTGGCCGCAGCGACCAAGACATACTGCATGGAGAGCGCCAGTTTGTGACGTGCGAGAACTCCATGGGGATTGTTCAGGCGTCCCGCGGTGGACTCGAACCGGTTTCCAACAGCCTGCTGAGCGAGCCGACCATAGTGACCCGGATGGCCATGGCGACGCTAGGTTCCCGCAGTGTTGTCGACTGGAAAAGCTTCAGTTTGCACTATGATCACATCCGCGATGCGATTGAAAAGACGATCGCTGGTTTTTCAAAATACAACGTTCGGGTGCGGCTTCCGGGTGGTTTCTATTTGCCCAATGCAAACCGCGAAGGACGTTTTGACACCGCTCGGGGTAAGGCCCGTTTTCAGGTGGCCGGCCTTTCCTTTCCAAAGCTTGGGAAGGACGAGTACCTGCTGATGACCATCCGCAGCCATGACCAGTTCAATACCACCATCTATGGACTGGACGACCGTTACCGCGGTGTGTTTCACGAGAGGCGCGTTGTTTTTATGAACGCTGCTGACATTCGTAAAGAGGGTTGGTTGGCCGGTGATGTAGTCGATCTTTTCAATCATACCGACGGCACGGAACGCGTAGCCCGGAAATTCATTCTTGTCGCCTATTCAATTCCGGCGGGATGTCTGGCGACTTACTTTCCAGAGACCAACGTCCTTGTGCCTATTGGCAGTGTGGCCGAACGCAGCAATACGCCGGTTTCCAAAGGCGTGGTGGTAACACTGCGCAAGTCCTCACGAGCGATTTGAAGGGAGCGCGTCGCGGCGAAAAGACCGGAAGTGAGAGACGGACTATTGGCCGGGCTTTGCCGGAGTGGGAGCCAAGGGGTTGGTCGGAAGGGGCGGAGTCGCAGCGGCAGGTTGGGCGGGCTGGGAGGTGAAAAGGGGGGTGGCCTTTTTGACGGACTGAGTGACGCCCCAGCCGAGAGGGAGGGCGACGAGGAGCCAGGAAAGCAACAGTTTCATGGGGGCGAAAAGGGTTAGGGCTGTTTGATGTGATGTCGTGCCGAGACAGGCCGGACAAGGAGGTTTGCCACCAGTCCGATTCCGAGGAGCGCACACATGAGGTAGAACGTTCCGTTGTAGGCCTCCGCCTTTGGAAGGCCTCCGCTGACTCGACTGGTAAAAAGGCTGTTGATCAAGCCCGGCCCAATGACGGCTGCGACGCTCCATGCTGTGATGAGACGGCCGTGGATTGCACCGACTTGATAGGATCCAAACAAGTCGCGCAGATAGGCGGGGATGGTGGCAAAGCCGCCTCCATACATGCTGATAATTAGCGCGGTGCAGGCGACAAACAGAGTTTTGTTCTGGGTTTGTTGTGCGTAGGGCAGCACCGCGTAAAGGGCGGCTCCAAGGATAAAGTAAATGCTGTACACGGCTTTTCTGCCGGTGAAATCGGAGACCGAGGACCAAGCGAAGCGTCCTCCCATGTTAAAGATACTTAGCAAGCCTGTGAAACCGGCTCCGATAGCGGCCGAGACCCCAAACATATCCTGACACATATCCGCGGCGCGTCCCAGAACACCGATTCCGGCACTTACGTTCATGCAAAGAACGACCCAGAGCAGCCAGAATTGAGGGGTTTTCCACGCTGTGTCCACAGCCACACTTGCGCTTGTAATGGCCTGCGTGGCGGCTTTCGGAACCCAGCCTTCCGGGCGCCAGTCGGAGGACGGCACCCGCACGAGAACGGCACCGAAGAGCATGAAGAAGGAATAAATAGCGGCCATGACGAGGAGGCTTTCTCCGGCGCCCGTGCTTCCTTCTTTGGCGAAGTGTTTCATGAGTTCTTGTGCCAAAGGCGAGCCGATAAGGGCTCCCCCACCAAACCCCATGATTGCCATCCCAGTGGCCATCCCGGGGCGGTCTGGAAACCATTTCACGAGCGTTGAAACCGGCGAAATGTAACCCAGCCCGAGCCCGATTCCGCCGACAATGCCGTAGCCAAAAAGCAGCAAGGGCAGTGAATGAAGTCGGACAGCGAGGGATGAAATGACAAGGCCGCCACAGAAAAACAGCCAGGAAGCCAGCATGGTTTTCCTCGGGCCGCTGTGTTCGACCCATTTGCCGAAAAACGCAGCAGAGAGCCCAAGCATCATCAGGGCAATCTGATAGGCAAACTGAACTTTCGTGATGTCCGTGCCCAAAGCAAGCGTGAGCGGTTTGTTGAAAACACTAAAGCCATAGACCTGGCCGATGCACATATGCACGGCGATTGCGGCGGGGGGAACGAGCCAACGGTTGAAGCCAGAGGGGGCAACCGTGGCTTCGCGCGTCAAAGCAGAAAAGGGGGAAGACATAGGGGGGTAGAAGAATTCGAGTAAGCTTGGCGGGGGCATGGACTCGGCCAATGCAACCTCGCACTGCCAGGCGGATCGGGATTGTTGTTGCTATTTTTCGCGCCGAACGACTTCGTTTAGCCGCCGTTGCTCTTTTTATTGGGCAGGGGCGGCTGGAAGGATTGGACGCCGTGGGTGCGCAGCTTTCTCTTAAAGAGTTTGTCTCCACACGCGGCGTAGAGAACGTCCATGGCAGGGCCGCCAAAGGTTAGGTTGGCGATCTTGCCGTTGGGCATGGGCAGGATGCACTGCACCCGCCCTGCGGGGTCGCACACTTGGATCCCCATGCGGGTGGCGACGTAGAGCCGCCCGTCGGTATCCACTTTCAAGCCATCCGCGCCGGAGTCATCGGCGGAGTCGGGGACGTAGAGCTGGAAGAAGCGCTGCTTGTGGGAGAGGGCTCCGTCGGGTTGGATTTGGAAACTATACACCCAGTGGGTTCTGGAGTCCGCCACGTAGAGGAGGGATTGGTCGGGCGAAAGGGTGATGCCGTTGGAAAACTTCAGGCCGGTGTCGACCACTTTTTTGGAGCCGTCCGGAAGCACAAGCCAGATGTGGCTGGGTTCCTTGGCGTTTCCGCTTGGTTCGGTGACGTAAATTTTGCCGTCGTGGCGCACGACCAGGTCGTTTCCACGGAACCCTTCGGTGATCATGTCCATGGAGCCGTCCGATTTGTATGCGACGAGTTTGTTTTCACCCGCAGCGACCGCGTAGAGGCGGCCGTCTGGGCCGAAGGCTTGCCCGTTGCCTTTGCCGGATTCCTCGACAAAGGGTTCGACTTTCCCTGCGGCATTGAGACGGTACGTTTTGCTCTCGGGAATATCGTTGAAGAAAAGCTCGCCCTTGGCGTTCGTTGCCGGTCCCTCCAGAAACTTGTGTCCGTCGCTCACCAGTTGCCATTCCTCCCCGGGAATAAGCAGTTTCTGAAAGGCCTCCGAGCCTTTTGGCAACGTGATGGGAGCGGGCCAGCCCTTCCACAAAAAGCGCATCGCGTCTGGGAAAATGACGGCGATTTCTTTGCCGTTGTGACCGCCTTCGCCCCAAGAGTGGGCGACCTCGTAGCCTGAAAAAACCAGGGCGCGTTCCAGTGTCTGGTTTGCCATCCACCAGTCTCCGTAGGAGTTGTTGAGGTCTTGCGCACCGTCCTGAACGAAGACACGCAGGGGCCTGGGTTCGGTCTTTCGGATGAGAGACGAAAATTTGTCGCCTCCGCGGATGTCGGTAAAACTGCCGATGCCGGAGAAAACGCGGTGGAAGAGATCGGGGCGTTCGTAGGCGGCGTTGAGGGCGGCGGTGGCGCCGGAGCTGTGGCCGCCGATGGCGCGGTCGTTGGGGTCCTTGGAGAGATGGATGGGGCGACCGTCGGAGGCCGTTTTCGCCTCGACGGCGGGAAGCAGTTCGAGGGCGAGAAATTTGGCGTAGTCTGCCGAGAGCGAGTCGTATTCGAAGGAACGATTGACGCGGTCGCCGGTGTCCGGCGCGAAAGCCTTTACGCGGCCCGGTTGAACGAAGACGCCGATGGTCACGGGCATTTCGCCCTTGGCGATGAGTTGGTCAAACACTTCGGGCGCATTGTTTGCGACGCCATCCTGATGCACGTAAAGGCAGGCGGGTTTTTCGGGCCGATAGGCGGCGGGGACGTAAACCCAGAACTGCCGCGTTGTGCCGGGGAAAATCTTGCTGTGCTCGAGAGTAAACTGGAGCACTTCTCCTTTAACGCTCGGGGGCTGGGTGTTGGGAGCGGTGCCCTGGGCGAAAAGCAGGCTTGGCAGGAGGGAAAGGACGAGGGCTGGAGGGATGCGCATAGGGGGGGCGGTGTTTTTTTAGGGGCGCAGCGAGGGTGGTCGCTGTTGAAGAAAACCGGGGCGGCCTTCCTTTGTTGGGTAGGGTCCTCTTTTTCGCGTAGAGCGGGAGCGCGAAACCAAGTTATTCACCCGCCAGCCAGAGGACGCGTCCGTGAGTTGGAGCCACTTTGCCAGAAGGAAATTTCCCTTGAAGGGCGCCCTGGAGAATGGCTTCCTTCTTTGGATCGTTGAGTAGAAAAACCACCAGATTTGAGGCGTTTATGAGGGGAAAAGTGAATGTGATCCTCTGCGGGGGCGGCTTGGGGCCGGTGGCGGGGATGATGTTGCGAACGGTTTCCTCGAGGGCGGGTGAGCCGGGAAAAAGGGAGGCCGTATGGCCGTCCTCCCCGAGGCCCAACAGGAGAAGGTCGTGTGCGTAGCGTTCTTCGCCGAGACGCGCGGCCACAGCGGCCAGCCTGGCTTCACACTCGAGTGCCGCTTCCTCGTGGGGAATCTCGCCCCGGATGCGGAACACGTTGCCCTCTGGAATGGGGACTTGGCTGAGGAGCGACTCGTAAGCCATGCGGTAATTGCTGTCGGCATGGTCTGGCGGGACGCAGCGTTCGTCGCCGAAGGTGATCTGCACGCGGTCCCAAGGCAGTGCGTCGGTTTGTTGCGCGAGTGCGGCATAGACGGCGCGGGGCGTGTTCCCCCCGGCAAGGCCGAGGCGAAAGAGGCCGGAACGGGCGATGGCCTGTCGGCCTGTTTCCACGATGAGAGCAACAGCGTCCGGGATAAATTGCGAGGTGCGCTGAACGGAGGTTTTCAAATCAGGTTGCATGGAAGAAAGGATTCCAACTCGGCGGAGTCTGCGGAAAATAGGTGGAGGTGCATGAGGCTGGCTTTTGAAATGCGCAACCGTTCGGGGAAGTGGTAGGAAAGCAGCTTGGCTGCGAAAAGGGCGATATCGGGCTGGTGCCCGACCAGCAGCACGGGCCCTGAGTCGCGGAATGGTTTGAGGCCGTCGATGGCGTCATCGGGGTGCATTCCGGGCAGTGCCCACTCGCAGGCCAGCACGGGCAAGGCGAGGGCACGGGCGATGGCTCCGGCCGTCTCCATGGTGCGCACCGCCGGACTGCTTAGAATTTGGGCGGGCTTAAGGCGCGCCGCCGTGAAGTAGCGGGCCAGCTTGTCGGCTTGCTGATGGCCTTTTTCTGAGAGCGGCCGTTCCAAGTCCGTGGGCGCGTGGTCCAGGGCATCGGCGTGTCGAAGCAGAAACAGGTCCATGGGCGGGGTCGTGTGTAGGCTGAAGACGGAGCCGAGGCTACATCACCATGCCGCCGTCGACGGTGAGGCATTGGCCGGTGATGTAGCCGGCCTCGGCGCTTGCGAGAAAGGCGACGGCTGCGGCGATGTCTTCCGGTTTGCCGAAGGTGCCGGCGGGGATTTGCGCGACCACGGCCTGCTTGATCTTCTCGGGAAGGACGTCGGTCATGTCCGTGGAAATGAAGCCCGGAGCCACGACGTTGCAGGTGATGCCCCGGCTGGCCAATTCACGGGCAATGGATTTCGAGAGACCCAGAACGCCGGCCTTGGATGCGGCGTAGTTTGCCTGGCCCGCGTTGCCCATCAAGCCGGCGACGGAGCCGATGTTGATGATGCGCCCGGAGCGCTGTTTGATCATCGAGCGTTCGAAAGCCTGGATGCAGTTGAAAGTGCCCTTGAGGTTGGTGTCGACGACGACGTCCCAGTCTTCCTCGCTCATCCGCATGGAGAGCCCGTCACGAGTGACTCCGGCGTTGTTCACGAGGATATCGACTCTGGAGAAGTCGGCGAGAATCTGAGCGGCGAGTTCGGCCACTGCCGGATGGCTCGCCACGTCGACGGCGTAGGCTTTGGCGAGCCCGGCATGGCGGGCGTTGATTTCGTCGGCGGTGCGCAGGGCGTTGGTTTCATTGCGTGAAACGACGGCGACGCGCGCCCCTTCCGCGGCGAATTTGAGAGCGATGGCGTGACCGATGCCTCGGCCGGCGCCTGTGATGACTGCAACTTGATTGGCGAAACGCATAACAATGGGATGAAGTTTTCGGGGTGGGAGCGGTTGTTCCCCAGACCCGATGTGGGGTCAGGCAGGCGGTCTGAGCGGCGTAAGCGCTCTTTCAGGACCTAGTCCGTGATCGGTGGGTTTAGTGCGATACGGCCTTCTCCGCGCCGAGTCCGGTTTGGGCGCGTACTTGCAACTCTTCAAACTTGGCCTCTGCTTCGGGTTCCGGGCGCAAAAGGGAGCCGAGGATTGCGGCTAGGAAGCCGATGGGGATGCTCAGGATCCCTGGGTTTTCCAAGGGGAAAAGCGGCTGCATCTGGATCAGGTGCCGTTTGGCGGCGACCACATCCGGAAGGTCGATGCCCATGATGCTTGGGCTGACGGCGATGAGGACGATGCTGGCGAGTAGTCCCACCCCGAGGCCGGCAACGGCGCCTGTGGTGCTAAATCGCTTCCAAAAGATGGAAAGCACGATCACGGGCAGGTTGGCGCTGGCGGCCACCGCGAAGGCGAGGCCAACGAGGAAGGCCACGTTGACCGACTGCAGCTTGATCGCGAGAAAGATCGAAAGCCCGCCCACAACGAAGGCCGTGATCCGGGCCACGCGCACCTCGGTGTTGGGGTCGACGTCTTTGCCGTGATGGAGCACGTTGGAATAGAAGTCGTGAGCGAAGGAAGCGCTCGCGCTGATAGTCAGTCCGGCCACCACGGCGAGGATGGTCGCAAAGGCGACGGCGCTGATGAAGGCGAAGAAGAGGGGACCGCCGATCGTTTCCGCCAACTGGGGGGCTGACATGTTGTCGAAGGGAATGTTGTGCGGCTTAAGAATGGTGGCGGCACCGAACCCAAGGAAGGTGGTGAGAATGTAAAAAGTGCCGATGATGAGCATGGCCCACACAACGGACACGCGGGCGGTCTTTGCGTCCGGAACGGTGTAGAAGCGGACGAGAATGTGGGGTAGACCCGCGGTGCCAAAGAGCAAGGCGATGCCGAGGGAAATGAGGTTCCACTTGCCCATGCCGCCGGTGACGGCGTCTCCGAATTTGAGTCCCGGGTCGAGGAAGTTTCGAGTGACCTCCAGTTTGGTTTTGGGGTCGGTATAGGTGAGGTGGGAGATGGCGTCAAAGAAGCTGCTGAAGCTGTATTCGAAGTGTTTCATCACCAAAACGCTTAGGAAAATGGTGCCTGTGAGAAGGAGGATTGCTTTGATGATCTGCACCCAGGTGGTTGCAAGCATCCCGCCAAAGACGACGTAAACCACCATGAGAACCCCCACGCCGATGATCGCCGATTCGGTGGTGATCCAAGGCATGTCCTTGAGCAAAAGTTTGACGAGCGCCCCTGCGCCAATCATCTGAGCTACCATGTAAAACGTGGACACCGTGATGGTGCTCAGAGAGGCCATCGCGCGCACAGGACGCGGGGTGAGACGGTAGGCAAGCAGGTCTGCCATCGTGTATTTTCCGGCGTTGCGGAGCGGTTCGGCGACGACGAGGAGGACGGTCAAGTAGGCGACCAGCCAGCCCACGGAATACATGAACCCGTCAAATCCGTAGAAGGCGATCATCCCCGAGATGCCAAGGAAACTCGCGGCGCTCATGTAGTCGCCGGCGACGGCGAGACCGTTTTGCCAACCGGTGATGCCGCGGCCGGCGGCGAAGTAGGCGCTTGCGCCCGTGTTGCGTCTGGCGGCCCAAATCGTGATGCCGAGGGTGGCGGCGACGAAGGCCAGGAACATCCAAATGGCGGGTGTCATGTGTGAGAGGCGGTTTGAGGGTGGAGCTGGGAAAAATTAATGTTTGGAGGCGAGTTCCTCGGATTCAATGACGAGCTTGGCCTGTTTGTCCCACTCGCTCGCCTTGCGGACGTAGATAAAAGCAATCGCCCAAGCCATGAAGAATTGGGAGAGCGCAAAAAGATAGGCGACGTTGACGGGGCCGATGACGGGCGTCTTCATCAATTCCGGCCACCATCCCACGAGGATGGGAAGGGCGAAATAGTAGGCGATAAAGAAAATGCTGGCTGGCAAAATGAACGCACGTTTGGAACGGAGGAGTTCTTTGTAACGCGGGGACTGCCCGATGCGGCTCCAGGGATTGTCTTGAGAGGAATTCATAAAAGGGAGATTTTCTGGAAGTGGGGGATGTTAGCGGGCATTTTTCTCAGAGGGAAGGCGCGAACTTGCAGATTTGCGAACGTCCAGAGCGTTTGAGTCAACGCAGAACGAGGACAAGGAAAAACCGGGGAGGCGTCTCCCCGGTTTCTGGTAAAAGGCTGGCGGACTATTCCGCCAAAGGCCCGCTTGCCTCGCCCCCGGCGGCGCGCATGGCGATCTTGTAAACGCGTTGAATGCCTTCATCCGCCTTGACGCGCTCAGGAAGCGTTTCGAACGCTGCGGGGTTTTTATGAATGACCGGCCCCCAATGGGCCCTGACTACCTTTTGAATGGCTTCTTCGCCAAGCAAGCTTTCGGGCACGTCCGAAAACAGGTTTATGTCTTTTTCAACCCGCTTGGCCCAGTAGGAGGAGCGGAGCTTTCGGATGCTGGAACTCTTAAGTTCTTTCTTCGTGAGCTCCTCGTCCCGCAACTGGGGGTTGGCGCGCAGACGGCCCTCGGCGTTGGCCTGCTTTTCCTCTTTCACCTGTTTGCGCAACGTGGAGTCCTCCTTCTGCTTCCATCGGGTCAGAGAGGGGGCGGCGTGGAGCGAGGCGGGGATGTGCTCCCAAGTGCAGCGCTCCGTTTTGAGGTCGGCGAGCCATTCGCTGGCGGCGAGATCCAATAATTCAGTATCCGAACGGAAGGCGACGGGAATGACGTGGAAGTAGCCCACGTTGCGGCCGATCATGTCCCGAACCCCTTCCATAGCGGCTTCGTGGATCATCGGATGACTTTGAGCCGCGGCATCAAGTTTGTCAAAAAGCCAGGGTTTGCTCCGAAGTTCGATGAGCATCGCCCCCGTCTTCTGGCGGTTCCAGTGGTTGCTGTTGCGCCAAAGCTGGAGCGTGACTTTCGTGAGGTTCGGTTGGGCCGCAATTTCCGCAAATGAGGGCTCCATCTGCGGCGGAATGGGCTGCGCTTTCATCCAGGCCGCGCTGACCTCGGTGATGCCGTTTAATTCCCTTGGGACCGCGGTCCACGCGAATGCCTCTTTGTGCGTGAGCTCAATCCAGAGGGCTGCGGCCTGTTGTTGGAGACGTTCGGTGTGGCGGAAGGCTTCTGGAATGACGGACCAGCCTTTAAGGCCGCGGGCGGCAAACCACGCAGACCAGCCCTCGGTCATCGCAGTCACGATTTCGGGCGTATCCCGCAACTCTTTGGGCACGTTGCGCAAAGCCGACTCGTCTCCGTTTCGGACTGCGGTGCAGTGGTGCTGCTTGCGGGCCTCAACGGCTTCGGGGTTCTGGCGCAATTCCGGCGGAATGAGGTAAGAGTCGATGGGTGCGTTGGCGAGGCGCTGCACCCAGGGGCGACGCCAAGCCTCGAGGGCCTCGCTGTGATGCCTGAGTTTTTCGGGAACCTTGTCGAAAGGATGGGTGTCGCTGGCCAGTAGCTGAATCCACGGCCGCGACCAAGCTTCGAAGGCGTCCTGGCCCTGCTGGAAACGCTGGGGAAGCTGCTCGAAGGGGATGGGGGACTTTTCGAGATCCTTCAGTTCGTGTTTACGGTGCAGGGCACGGAGGGTGGGGTCGTTTTTAAAGTCGGGGGGGATTTCGCGGTGGTAGATCCCAGGGTGTTCCTCCAAGCGCGCGCAATAAAGCGCGACCAGTTCCGCATGCAACGCCATCAGTTCGCTCAGACGCTGTTTTTCCCCTGCGGAGAGGTTTTCGGCCTGTAGTTTCTGCAACCGCGCCCAAACCGCACCCGGCACCTTCTCAAGGTGGCCGTTTTCTTTGGCGAGCTGGAGGAAGTGGGAGGCAGGGGCGCCTTCAACCGAAGCGGAAAGAAGGGACTCCCGAGTGTAGGCGGATTCCGGGATCTGCTCAAAGAGGCCGCTGGAGGCTGCGGCGTTCAGGTCGGGATGGCCGGAGCGCGAGGGTTTGCTTGGAGCGTCGGAAGAGGGATGTGGGGTATTCATCGGAATTTTTAGGCGGACATTGGGTCGCCCACTCCATTTCTTCGCCGCTGGTGCGTCATCCGCAAGGGCAAAGAGAGTAAAACGCCACCCAAATGATCCCAGTTCAGTGGGGAGAGGATTGGAGGAGGCTGTTTTGGAGGCGCAAAATGGCCTCGGCTGCGGTGTCGCTTTTTGGGTAAAGACGCTGGGCCTTGAGGTGCCAGGCCAGGCTGGTGGCGGCCTGTTCCCGGCGCTCGTGGTCCTGGGCGATCTGGATGGCGCGCACAAATTCAGCGGCCTTGGTGGTGTACAGAGCGCGAGCCTGGCTCAGGGGAAGGTCGTCCGGGAATTTCTCGGCGGTCTTGGAGACGGCCTCCCAGGCACCGGGCGCGTTGCCTTGGCGGTCCATTTCCTTCGCCGCCATCAGGGAGGTTTCGATGACCTTGAAGTCCTCCAGAATCTGTTTGAGCTTCGCCTGTTTGTCTGGGGGGGATGCCTGCATGGCTGCGAGAAACCGCCCGGATTCTTCCGCGATCCTGCGGACGTTCTTTTGCGCAATGAGCTGCTCCATCTCCATCTGCGTTTGCGCAAGAATATCCCCGGTGCTGAATGCTTTGCTGGCGGCATCCTGGAGTTCGGGGTTGTTGGGCCAAATGGTTGCCGCCTCTTTCAGCGCGGCTTCAAAGCCGTCTTTGTCCCCGAAGTTTGCCGAGTTGCGTGCCTTCGCCAAAAGCAGGCGGGAGGAATTTCGTGCGCCATCAATGAGCGCGCGCACTTTGACCGCATCAAAATCGTGCGCTGTTTCCTGAATGCCGCCCGGTCCCTCCAGCAAGCGCAGGGCGGTGGTGTAGTCTCGCGTTTCCACCGCGGACTGCAGGCGGGAGGTGTTTTCAATAAAGCTAAGCACCTTGCGTTTGCGCTCGAAGGGCAGGGTGCGCACTTCGGGCATAAACTCACCGGTAAGCAGGGCGTCGCGCAGGCGCTCACTAGCGGAGCGCAACTCTTGCAGGTCGTATAATTTGTGGAAGGATTGGACGTTGGTTTGGACTTCCCTCATGGCCTCGTTTGCCAGGGAATCGATGGTCGACACCGTGGGGGGCATGCCAGTGCCTTTGTCGAAGGGGTTCTGTGAGGATTCCGGAAGGTTGAGCTTAGAATCCCCGTCGCTGAAGAGGGCCCTGTAAAAGCGGGTGCCGATCACGACGTGGTGGAAGCGTCTTTGCAGAAAAAGTTGCACGAGAAGGCCTTGGTATTGCACCTTTGCCTGTAGCTCGGAAAGGCCGCCCTTGGCTTCGTTGGCTTTGATGCGCACCCCATTCTCCGCAATGGTCCCAGCCCGGCCGGCCTGCACAATCGTGGAGTAGCCTAGGGAAGCCTGCCTGTTTTTCAGGCTCCGGCCATCGGCGGCCGATTGGTCGCTGTAGGAGGTGGTCGCCATGTTTCTTCGAGCCAAAGCCTGCTCCTCCTCGAGGATGCGGTTCGCATCTGAAAGCCGCCCCTGGTTGCGCTTGGACTGCCAGACCCCGTAAATGGCTCCCGAGAGCGTGTCGCACAGACGGCTGTCCCCAGGGTAAACGGCGGCCCGCGCCAGAAGGCGGTAGGCGTCTGTGAGTGTTTGCGCCTTGAGATTGCTGGGGTCCAGCAAGACGATTATTTCGTTGAGGATTTTGCGGTGCGCGGTTTCTTGCTCGCTCGTTTCCTCAGGCGTGGCCAGAAATTTTTCGAAGCGTGCTTTGAAAAGTAAATTGTTGCTGACGTCCCAAGTTTGTCCGTTGAAACGCAGCAGGCCGGCGGAGGGATCAAGCCCGGGAAGGCGGGTGTCAAAGGCTTCGCCCGGGCCGGAGGGGGCTTGTGCCTGCAGGGGCGCGAGGGTGCTCAGGAGTAGAAGAACCGCAGTGCGCGTGGTGCGTGTGCAGGCCGGTCTCATTTTGAAGCGCCGTTTATTACTGCGGGCTCTCTGCAAGCAACTTCACCTTGAGCCGCCGCACGGCGTCCTCCGCAAGATCGCTTTTGGGATAAAGGCGTTGTGCCTTGAGAAACCACGCCAGGCTGGTCGCGAGTTCCGTGCGTTTTTCATGGTCCTGGGCGTTTTGGACAGAACGCACGAAATCGGCCGCCTTGGTGGTGTACAGCGCACGCGCTTGGTTGAGCTGCAGGTCGTCTGGGAACTTGAATGCCGTTTTCTCCACGGATTCCCAGGCGCCCTGGGGGTTTCCTTGCCGGTCCATCTCCTGAGCGGTCATCAGGGCGGCTTCCACAGCTTTGAAATCGGTGAGGATCTGTTTGAGCTGCGCCTGTTTTTCAGCGGGGGCATTTTGTGTGGCGGCCAGGAAACGGCCCGCCTCCTCAGCAATGCGACGGAGGTTTTTTTGGGCAATGAGTTGATCTAGTTCGATCAACGCCTGCGCCATTTGGTCGCCCTGCGCAAAGGCCTTCCCGGCCACTTCGGAAAGCTCCGGATTGTTGGGCCAGATCTCGGCGGCTTCTTTCAACGCGGCTTCGAAACCCGCCTTGTCTCCCGAGATGGCGGCGTTACGAGCTTTGGCCAGATGTAACCGGGCAGCGTTGCGGGAGGTTTCAATCAGGGCTGCGGGTTTGGTGGCGTCGAAGTCCGGGGCGATCTGCCTCAGGCCGTTTGGTCCGTCCAGGAGAGCCGCCGCTTGGGTGTAGTCTTTGACTTCGATGGCGGAAAGGAGCTGATTGGTCTTTTGAACAAAACTCAAAACCCTGCGTTTGCGCTCAAACGGAAGGGTTCGGATCTCGGGCATGAATTCGCCCACGAGCAGGGCGTCGCGCAGTCGCTCGCTTGCGGAGCGCAGTTCGCCGAGTCCCAGAAGCTTGTGGAAGGCCTGCACGCCCGTTTGGACTTCCCGCAGGGCTTCGTTTGCGAAGGATTCCAGGGTGGCGATGGTGGGAGGCAACCCCGTGCCCTTGTTGAAGGGGTTTTGCGAAGATTCAGGCAGGCTTAGTTTGGAGTCTCCATCGCTGAAAAGGGCCCGGTAGAAACGGGTGCCGATGACAACGTGATGAAAGCGTCGCTGCATAAATAATTGTACAAGAAGAGACTGGAACTCAACTTTGGCCTGAAGCTCCGTGAGGTCCCCCTTCAGGCTGTTGGCCTTGATCCTGACACTGTTCTCGACGATTTTCTGCGTGTAGCCGGCCATCACGACGGCTTTGCCTCCGGCTTGTGCCGCCGCTTGCAGGGCATTTTGCTGCTGCGCCGAGGTGTCGGGTGCATCCGGTGTTGCCGCGGGCGCTCCGGGTGCAGAAGAGCCGCCAAGGGTTGCGGTCGCACCACCGCCTGTGACGCTGGCCTTTGAATTGGCTGGCGGAGTTGGCGGGTTGGCGGGTGGTGGAGCACCAGCGGCTGGGGCTGCGGCGCCCTTGGCTGCTTTGCTGCTCTGAGAATTCATGGTCTCCTCAGAGGCCCGGTTGGCGAGATTGCGCCGCACCCGTTTGTTTTCATCCTCCAAAATCTGGTTGGCCTCCGCCATCCGGTTCTGGTTTTTTTTGACGGCCCACACCGAAAAAATGGCGTTGGAAAGGGTGTCGCTGAGGCGGCTATCCCCGGGATAAGTAGCCGCCCGGGCCAGAAGGCGATAGGCGTCGCTCAACGTATCGGCCTTCAGGTTGTTGGGATCGAGAAGGGTAATGATTTTGTTGAGGATTTCGCGGTGCGCCTTTTCCTCGTCCCCCGTTTCTTCCGGAGTGTTGAGGTACTTTTCAAAACGCGCACGAAAGATGGCGTTGTTATTGATGTCCCAGGTCTGGCCGTTAAAGCGGAGCAGCCCGCCTGATGGGTCTAGGGCGGGTAAGCGGTTGTCAAAAAGGGAGCCGGCCCCGGCTTTGGCAGGATCACTGCTGGCCGGAGGCGGCGTTCCGGCGCCCGGTTGAGGGGGAATCGCTCCTTGAGGAGGACTCGCTCCTTGAGGGGGAGCCGCTGGTGCGGCGGGCGGCGGCGGTGGCGCACCCCCGGGAGGGGGGACGGGTGGAGGCGTTTGGGCGGTAACGCTAAGCGCAAACAGGAGAGGGGAGGCCAGGAGGGGGAGGCGTTTCATGGCGGAGGGAGGCTTAGGGTTTGCGGATGTCCGTGGCGACTACGAGGCCTTTTTCGTTGATTTGCACCTTGAATTGAAGCTTTTGGCCGCGCTCGATGTTCATCCCGTTCAGTTTGGAAGGGACGAGCAGAGGGAGCATGTCTCCGGCGCTTTCTACGGACAAAAGGCGGCCCGAATCCGGCGCGACCTCCAGGGTTTTGTCAACCTGCGCCTCAAGCCGGTACGTATTTCCCCGCAGGCTGTTGGCGTTTTCCAGGTAGTCTTTGACGGGAAAGGGCGAGGTGGTCCGGTAGGGGTCTTGAGTGCCGCCAAAAATAAAGTAGCCGCCCGCCAGAAGGGCGAGTACGCAGGCGCCCGCGCCGATCAATTTGAGATTGGGTGAGGATGAGCTAGCTCGACGTGCCATAATTTTTTTGGGAGTTTTAAAAGGGGATTGAACGCAAGGCAGCGCCCCGCGCTAGCGCACCACTCCCCAGTGCTTGGAAAAAGGCCAGTAGACCAGCAGCCCTCTTCCCACCACGTTCGACTGTGGGACGGGACCCCAGTCCCGCGAGTCCGAGGAGTGGTAAGAATTGTCACCCAAGGCAAAGAAACAGTCTTTCGGCACCTCAAAAGTGGCCTTTGGGTTGCCTAGAAGCGGGAAAGAACCGCGCTCCGGCCCGTTGGAGTAACCGCTGTAGCCTGCCGCCGGCTCAAGGAGGGTTCCCGCCATAACCCGCTTGAAAGGTGGCTCCGGAGCGGGTTGGCCATTGCGGTAAAGCACGGGCGGGTCGATGCGCAGTTGGTCGTGTTCGGCGGCCGCCAAACGTTTGATGTAAAACTGGGAGGGGGCCCCGGGATTGTAGACGTTTTCCCGGGTGGGAATTCCCGCGGTGTTGAAGACGAAGACATTACTCTGAACAGGTCGCACGAAATGGTAGCTGAATTTGTCCACCAGAACATGGTCTCCCGAATCCGAATAGCCCCTTGCAATGATGTCGCCCGGGTTGACTTTGCGTCCCGGGGCGCAGCGTTTGTCCGCCGCCACTGCGGTCGCCGGCACGCCGACGCTGTAGGTGCCTGCGTTGGTGCGAATCAGGGTGTAGGTGAAGGGGCCTAGGCTGATGCCCAAACGGTGTTTTTCCTCAATGGACTGGATCGTTTCGGAGCGTTCAGCCGTGAGGTCAAAATAACTGCGTCCCATGACAATCCAGTGCACGGCTTTGAGCAGGAGGTTTGGCGAGGGGGAGTCGGTGGCCTTGCTGATGATCCCGTTGAGGGTGGGCTGCATCGAGCCAGTCGGGATCGTGAAGGGCTGGACGAAATACGTTCTCACCCCCAGGGCGATGCTGATGGCGACCACGAAGACTTCAACGTTTTCGCGCCATCCGCCGTCGCGCAGCGGTGGCTGCAGCTTGCGGCAGGCCTCGTCCAAGCGCTGCATCTGGCTTTCAATCGTGACCTTGTCCCGCGATGCGATGGCGTTTTCAAGCGCCATCATTTCACGGCTCACTTCCTCCAGCACCCCCTCGGGAACAATGTCCTTACGGTAGGCAACGAGTTTGGCGGCTTCGCGCAAATAAAGGCGCGCTTGTTCGAGGTGCTTCGGTGTGAAGGGAAACATGCGCCTGAGTTGTAAACGTATCTCGAGCGTAATGCAATCGGGTGGGTGGCCTCATCCATGCCTGTCTTTTTACCCGACCGGAAGGCTCAGGGCAGTTTAGGACAGGATGGCGTTTTCCGAAAGGCGCCGTGTTTTCGCGGAGCGGGTGAGTTTTTTAAACGCTGCCTCAGATTTAAGTGCCGAAGACCGGTCGCCGCAGGGCCACGCCCTGGCCAGTGACACGGGCCGCCTGCCCCTCGTGTAGCGCGCGCCAGTCCCCGCGTTGTGCTGGTCCAGGCGGCGTTCCAAGTCCGTGGTAATGCCGCAATAGAGTGTGCCGTCGCCGCAATGCAGTACGTAAAGGTACCAGTGAGTTTTGGGGGCATTCATGGGGAGGCGCTTTTGGGGGAGCCTAACATCCCGCCGGCCGCGCTCAAAGAGGTACAGGCTTTTCATTTCGCACCCAAATGGCATCCTGTCTGAATGTCGCTGTCCTCTGTCTTTAGCATTTCTTTGTCCGGAATGAACGCCGCTGCTCTGCAGCAGGCTGCGGCAGCCAGCAACGTCGCCAACGGGTTGAGTTCCGGCTACCGGCGGGCCTCCGTCTCCCAGACCACAATTCCCGGAGGGGGCGTGGCGGCTTCCGTGAAAAGGGCGGCTTCGGTTGGGGCTGACCTCGTGGCGGACACCGTTTCGCAGATGGGCGCCGTTTACTCCTTCAAGGCGAACCTCCTCGTTCTGAAAGTCGCCGATCGCATGACCGGAACGATCCTGAACAGGCGCGCCTGATTCCGGGGGAGCGGGGTTTGTGCGCAAAAGGCAGGGGGCGGTCGGTTGGGAATTTGGACTGACCCCTTACTTTTGAGAGAAAAGTCGATAGGGTTGAGGGAAAACGCAGCGGAGGCTTGTGGGCTTTGAAAGAGGAAAAGGCTCGGAATAGCATCGTTGCGCTCTCCAATCTGACTCTCCAACCGCCCAATCCGCCCCGTGAAAGCTCATCTTCCCAACCATCCCACCCGCCTTTATTTCATCCGTCACGGAGAAGTCGAAGAGCGTTACCACCGTATTTTTGGCGGCTCTCGGATCGACATGAACCTCTCAGAGCTTGGCCACCAACACGCCCAGGCTCTCGCCGATTGGTTCGAGGCAGGCTCTCTGGACGCTGTGTACGCAAGCCCGATGCAACGGGTTCACCAGACCGCCGGCCCTCTGCTCACCAATCTGGGCATCGCTTCAACGGTGCTTCCCGATCTGAGGGAGGTGGATTTCGGGGACTGGACCGGCTACCGCTGGCACGAAATCCAGGAGAAGTTTGGGACAGTTGCCTTCAACTGGCTGGAAACACTCGAAAACGGGGGGATTCCCAATGGCGAGTCTGCCTCCGCTCTTTCAGCGAGGGTGCGGCCGTGCCTGCAGCGGGTGGTGGATGAAAACCCACACCGCAGCGTGGCCGTGATCTGTCATGGAGGAATTATCAGGGTGATGCTGGCCCTTTTGCTAGAAGTGCCCCTGTCCATGATGGCGCATTTCAACATCGATTATGGCAGCATCACGATGCTGGAGTTACAGCCTGAAAAAAAGCATGCCCTTGAAATTGAGCTCCTGAATTTCTGTCCTTTGAGCGATCGCGCTGGCGTCCGCGGTCTGTCGGCCGAGCGGGTGCTTCCGGCGGCGGGGCCTGTTCGCTAGGGCATGGCGGTGGAGTAGGTTGAACGTAAATTTTGGGTTCGCTGCCGGGAGGGGTCTGGCGGGCAGGGCGTGAGGAGGAGTGGATTTTGTCCGATTTTTACCCCTTCGCATCCTCTTTTCTCCGTAGCGAGGGGCATGAATCTGCTCTCCGCATTTTTTCACGGACTGGGAGGCCTGCTTTACCCCCCGTTTTGCACGGTTTGTGGGGGGGGAACTCAAGTGGGTTCCGGGGGGGAGGCGATTTTGGGCGGCCACGGCGGCCAGCTTTGTGAGGCGTGTGCCAAGAGTGTGGAGGGTGCCCGTTCCGGCGGTGGCCATGCTGGCGGTGGCCATGCTGGCGGTGGCCATGCTGGCGGTGGCCATGCTGGCGGTGGCGGCGGTTTTTCCAGCTCTGTTTCTCGGGGAACGGCCTGCATCCGGTGTTCCCGAGTTTTCTCGGGCGCAATCTCTTCGGCGGGGTGTTGTGCGGAATGTCTGAGGCGCAGGCCGGCCTTTGGGTGTGCGGTTGCCCCGTTTATATTGCGGGGTGTTCTGAGGGAGGTAGTGCACCAGTTTAAATACGAAGGGAAGAGGCATTTGAGGTTTATTCTGGCGGGATGGATGGCGGAGGGGTTGGGGGATCCGCGTCTGCGCGCACCGCCTCCGGAGGTGTTGGTGCCGGTGCCGTTGCACTGGAGCAGGCAGTTTGCCAGGGGGTTCAACCAGGCGGAGCTTTTGGCGCACGCTTTGGCGGAGCTTTCCCCCGGGCTGCGGCCCTACGAGCGCGCCCACTCAGAGCGCGCCCTTCGCCTGCCGGTGGAGCGGATGTTGCGGCGGGTGCGGGACACGGGGACGCAGACGGTCCTGAGCCGGGGGGAGCGTTTGGGGAACCTGAGGGGGGCCTTTGCTTTGGGGCGCGGTGCTCTGGGACGCGGTGCGGGGGTGTCGGGGCGCCACGTGTTGCTGGTGGACGACGTGCTGACCACGGGCGCGACTTTGGATGCCTGCGCCCGGGTGCTTCTTTCGGCAGGGGCTGCTTCCGTGCGTGCACTCTCGGTGGCTAGAGGGTAGAGAGTAGGGAATGGGTATATTTAGCCGTCCATCCTTTTACTCTGACAAAAAGCGGGAGCTGCCAACGGGCCTCTGGCAGAAGTGCCCCTCCTGTTCGGAACTCATTCACAACCTGGAGTTGCAGCAGAATTTCCGAGTGTGCCCCCGGTGCGACCATCATTTCGTGCAGTCTGCGGCGGAACGGATGGAGATGCTGGTGGACCGAGGGAGTTTTGAGGAGCAGGACGCGGGGATGTTCTCGGTGGATACGTTGAAGTTCACGGGACAGGCCAGCTACACGGAGAGGCTCAAAAGTTACCAGAAGAAGACGGGTCTCAAAGATGCCGTTCTTTCAGGGTTTTGCAGCATCCAGGGATTGCGTCTGGGGTTGGCGGTGATGGATTTTAATTTTATTGCGGCAACCATGGGGGCGGTGGTGGGAGAGAAGCTCACCCGTTTGATTGAGCGCAGCACCGATGCAGGGTTGCCTGTTGTCATCGTTTCCGCCTCGGGCGGGGCGCGGGTGTACGAGGGGGCGATTGCCCTCATGCAGATGGCCAAGACCTGCGGGGCCCTTTCCCGGCACTCGGCCAAGCGGTTGCCTTACATTTCGGTGATGACCCATCCCACCACCGGCGGGGTGAGCGCGAGTTTCGCCACCGTGGGGGATATCAACCTTGCCGAACCGCGTGCCATGGTAGGTTTTGCCGGACCGCGCGTGGTTCGCGAGACAACGCATCAGGATCTTCCCGACGGTTTTCAAACCGCCGAGTTTTTGCGGGACCACGGGTTGGTGGACCAAATCGTGCATCGCAAACAGATGCGTGAAACGCTCCACCGGTTGTTGAGCTATCTTCACACCGCGCGGTGAACGGGTTTTCAAAGGAGTTGAAAGAGGCCGTGGAATGGCTCTACGGCACTCAGCTTTTTGGGGTTAAACTGGGGCTGGACGGGACGCGGCGGTTGGCAGCGGCTTGCGCGGTTCCCCTTGGAGGGGGGTGGGGGCCTGGGTTCATTCACGTCGCTGGTACGAATGGCAAAGGGTCCACTTGTGCGATGATCGCGGCCATGTGCCGCCAGGCCGGGCTCCGGACTGGGCTTTACACTTCACCTCATCTCGTGTCCCTGAGGGAACGGTTTCAATGGAATGGGGAATGGATTTCGGAAATGGATTTGCTCGATGCGCTGACCCGCATGAGGCGGCTGATTTCCAACTGGGAGCCGCATCCGACTTTTTTTGAGATCGTGACGGTGCTGGCTTTGGAGTGGTTTGGAAAAAAGGGGACGGAGGTGGTGGTGTTGGAGACAGGCTTGGGGGGCCGACTGGATGCGACCAATATCGTGACCCCCTTGGTGTGCGCCCTTACACCGGTGGGGCTGGATCATCAGCAACATCTCGGGCAGACGCTTGCTGAAATTGCCGCGGAAAAGGCGGGAATCTTCAAAACGGGCGTTCCGGTCGTGAGCGCCCCGCAGGCCCCTGAGGTTCTGGAGGTTTTTGAGCGGAGAGCTGAAGGGTTGGGGTGCCCGTTTCGAGTGCTGCAAGAGCCTTGGAGTGGGGGCAAGGTCGGCCTCCGGGGAGAGGTGCAGCGCTGGAACGCGGCTCTTGCCGATGCGGCGTTGACTGCCGCTCAAATTCCAGTGCCCGCCAGGGCGAGGGAAGAGGGTTTGGCCGGTGTGCAGTGGCCTGGGCGGTTTCAGGAAATAGGGTCCGATTTGGTGCTCGATGGTGCCCACAACCCTGCGGCCGCGGCCGTCCTCGCGGAGACTTGGAAAGAAGCGTTTGGAGAAGCACGTGCCTCGCTGATTTTTGGATCCTTGCAGGACAAGGATACCGCCGCCGTGCTCAGGGCGTTGGCTCCAATCGTGGGCGAAGTCGTGGTGGTCCCGCTCCTGAACCCCCGCGCGCTCGATGTGGAGCGGCTCCAGTCACTGGTGGCCGAGTGCCTGCCGGGAGTGCGCTGTCTGAGGGCCCGGAGCCCTGCCGAGGCTTTAAGCCTGCCTGCCAACGGCCGTCGGCTTGTCACTGGTTCTTTGTTTTTGGTGGGCGAAGTGCTTGCGTGTTTGCGCGGCGCTGCGGCCCAGCCCACCGCGCAGTAGTCCGGGCGACTGTCTTCCGGGAGGGCTGGGCCGGTTTCTTTCATCGGCGGTTTGAGCCGAAGGCCCCTTTAAGAGCGGGTGACATCTGCTTCATCCTTGTTTATCTATTAGAGAGGAGTCTGTTCACTGCCTGCTTTGTCTTATGCTTGTTGAAGTTTGTAACCTTATCAAATCCCACGCCTCGCCAGGGGGCGGGAAGCCGGTGGAAATCCTCCGGGGCCTCGACTTTGAAATGGATGCCGGGGGGACTGCCGCCATTCTGGGGCCTTCGGGCTCGGGCAAAAGTACCTTGCTTAACATTTTGGGGGCCTTGGATTACGGAGACTCCGGCGGGGTGCGTGTCAACGGCCTGGAGCCTGGTACGCTCAAGGGGCGGGAGTTGGTGGACTACCGGAGACGCTCGGTGGGCATCGTCTTTCAGATGCATCACCTCCTGCCTCAGTGCACTGTTTTAGAAAACGTCCTGGTGCCCTCCCTTGCGGACCGGCGCCAGGCCCGACTGAATGCGAACGCCAATGCGCGCGAGATGCTCGATGCCCTGGGGCTCGCGCACCGGCTGGATCACAGGCCTTCGGAGCTTTCCGGGGGGGAGCGGCAACGGGTCGCGGTGGCGCGCGCGATGGCCGGGTCTCCGCGCCTGCTTCTTGCCGACGAGCCGACGGGGGCTCTCGACAGGGTCAGCGCCACCCAGTTGGCTGACGCTCTGCTGGAACTCAACCGGGTGCGCAAGGTCGCGCTTTTTGTGGTCACCCATTCTCGGGAATTGGCCGAACGCATGGAGCAGGTCTGGGAATTGGTGGAAGGAAAACTCGTGAGGGCGTCATGACGATTTTCAGGATGGCGTTGGAGGGTATCCGCTACCATTGGCGGGCCCACTTTGGGGCCGGCATTGGGGCGGCGCTGTGCGCGATGGTCCTCACTGGCTCCCTTTTGGTGGGAGATTCGTTGAAGGGGACGCTCAATGCCCAGGCGCAGGCGCGGGTGGGGCGGGTCGAATCCGCCCTGGTGGGGGGCGAGCATTTTTTCCGTGGGGCTTTGGCCGGGGAAATCTCCAATGAAGCCGCACCCGTTCTTTTCCTGCGAGGCAGCGCCTCCAAGGCGGACGGTTCGGCCCGGCTCAACCAGGTGCAGGTTTTGGGGGTGGACCCGCGGTTTTGGGCGCTGGCACCCGAGGGCGACAGGCGCGAACTGCAACCGGGGGACGCGGTGGTCAGCGCGGCTCTTGCCTCGCGGTTGGGACTTTCCACGGGGGACAGTCTGGCCATTCGGGTGGAAAAACCTTCCGCCTTTTCCAAGGATGCCCCTCTTTCCGGGGAAGAAGACGCGATCGAAGCCCTCCGTGCCAGGGTTGTCGCCATTGCCGATGATGCGCGGTTTGGCCGCTTTGCCCTTCAGGCCGGGCAGGTTCCACCCGCCACCGTTTTTCTCCCCCTCGAACAGTTGCAGCAGCGCTTGGACGTGCCTAACCGCGTCAACCTGCTTCTCTCCAATCTGTCCCCCGAGCAACTGCGCGCCGCTGCGGGCAGCCACTGGACACCTGAGGACTCCGCCCTCGAAGTCCGCACTCTAAACGCTGACGCTGGTTTTGAAGTGCGCTCCGCCCGCGTTTTTTTGGAGGATTCGCTCCTGCGTGTTTTGCCTCCGGGCGAGGCTTCGCTGACCTATTTTGTCAACGAACTGCGACACGAGGAGGCCGCCACCCCGTATTCTATGGTGACAGCAGCCCGGCCCGGTTCGCTGCCATTCCTTCCCGCCGACTTGGCTCCCGATGAACTTGTCGTCTCCGACTGGCTGGCGGAGGACCTAGGGGTCGAGGCCGGTTCCGAGATTGGTCTGCGTTATTTGGTCATGAATGCCAAGCGCCAGTTTGAGGAGCGCACCCGCAAATTCCGAGTGCGTTCGGTCGAACCGCTTGGCACGGCAGGCTGGGATGGTTCCTGGATGCCCGATTTTCCCGGGCTTGCGGACGCTGGAAACTGCCGGGAGTGGAAGCCGGGGTTTGCTTTGGACACCTCCAAAATCCGGGACAAGGACGAGGAGTACTGGAAAAAACACCGAGGCGCACCCAAGGCGTTTATGGCGCTGGAGACGGGCCGCGAACTCTGGGCAACTCGCTGGGGAGCGACGACTGCGATGCGGTATCTCGGCGGGGGCGAGGGGGCGGTCTCGGCGGCGGCGGTTCCTAAAGCGCTCAACCCGCAGGTGGCCGGCATTCAAGTTCTGCCATTGCGGGCTTTGGCTGATGCCGCGACGGACGCCCCCGTGGACTTTGCCGGTCTCTTTCTCGGGTTCAGCATTTTTCTAGTGGCCGCCGCCCTTGCCTTGGTGGGACTGCTTTTTGGACTGATGGTGGAAAACCGGGTGCGTGAGGCTGGCACGCTTCTGGCCATGGGCTGGCCCGTTTTTTGGGTGCGGTTTTTGTTTTTAACCGAAGGCACTGGGGTCGCCTTGTTGGGGGCGGTTCTCGGAACGTGTGCGGGAGTGGCCTACACAAACGGCCTGCTTTCCGCGCTCGCTACTGTCTGGAGCAGCGCCACAGGAGGGGCGGAAATCCGTTTTTATGCCGCCCCCATTTCTTTGGCCGTGGGAATGTTTGGCTCCACTTTGGCGGCGTGCGGCGCCATGGCCTGGACGACGCGTCAATCCTGGAAGCGTTCCGTACGCACCCTGCTCGCGGGCGAGGCCCTCCCGGATGCGGGTGGAGCTGGTTCGCCAAAAATGCGGCGCCTTTGGATTGCCGCCCTTTGTTTTGGAGGGCCAGGCGTTGCCATGATGGTCAAGGGGGTCATGGATCGCCGCATCGATCCGGAGGCGTTTTTTGGTGCTGGCAGCCTCTTATTGCTGGCATCTTTGTTGTTGTCCCGCGTCACGCTGGCGGCTCTTGCGCGGGGGGCGATCGCTTCCATTCGGCAATTGGCTTTTCGGAACCTCGGCCGCCGCCCGGGGCGGGCCATTGCGGTGGTGGCGGTCCTCGCTGCGGGTGGTTTTTTGGTGCTCTCGGTGCAGGTGTTTCGCAAGGAAGCGCCCAGTGGCCCCGGGGAGCGGAGTTCCGGCACGGGAGGGTTTGCTCTTCTTGGGGAACTTGCGGCTCCCGTGTATGAGGATCTCAACCTAGAGAGCGTGCGTGATTCACTGGGGTTGCCGGTGGGTCAAACGCAGGCGGCGGTGCACGTCTCAGCCGTGCGCGTGAGGGACGGAGAGGAGGCGAGTTGCCTGAACTTAAATCGTGCGGTGCGGCCAAGAATCTTGGGGGTCCCCTCACTGGACTTTGAAAAAGCAGGGGCTTTTCGCTTCGTGGAGAAAGGGGCGGTCTGGTCGCTCCTTCGCAGCCCGGATCCCTCCGGTGCCATTCCCACCGTGGTGGACGAAGACACGCTGATGTGGGCCTTGCAAAAACGTGTGGGTGACGAGTTCACGTTGCCTGACGGGCGCGGCTCGGAAGTCCGTTTGCGCGTGGTGGCAACGCTCGGGGGATCCATCCTTCAGGGAGCGCTTCTGGTGGACGAGTCCCGTTTCATCGACGCCTTTCCCGATGCCGGCGGTTACCGGCTCCTGCTCATCGACGCCCCAGAGGCGCAAATCGAGGAGGTCCGCTCCAAATGGAGCCGCGCGCTCCAAGATCGTGGTTTGGAATTGCGCCCGGCCGCCGCGCGTTTGGGCGAGTTGCAAGCCGTGGCCAACACGTACCTGGCTATTTTCCAGGTCCTCGGCGGACTGGGCGTCCTACTCGGCGCTGTGGGCGTCGGTGTGGTTGCCGCGCGCAACGTGGTGGAGCGGCGGGTGGAATTGGCCGTGCTCGAAGCTGGAGGCTGGAGTCGGGGGCAAATCCGCAGGCTGGTTCTGCTGGAAATCTGGCCGTTGGTGGCCGCCGGGCTGGGCATTGGAGGCGGATGCGCCTGGTTGGTGACGGTTCCCGGCCAGTGGGTACGCGGGGCCGAACCGTTGATTGAACCCTTCGCCTTGGCACTTGCGGCGTTGGGATTCGTGGCCCTGACCGCCGTGCACGTGGCTCTTGGCCTCAGTCTGGGCGGAGAGCCGGGCGAAGTCCTGTGCCGTGAATAACAGTAGAAGCTCCCGGCATCAGGCGCCTGCAGGCGTCTGCCCGGCCAGAAACGGAGCTGTCGGTGATGGAGTCCGTTGCGCCGCGCTGACACACTCCGCAACCTCAGGACGATCCCGAGGCACACATCGAGCCCGCCGATGACGTGCCATGCCTCTCTTCTCGTGCATCGGGCGAGCAAGGCGGGAGAATGAGCGCTCACATAGGCAGGAGGTGAACCGCCGCCAAAGGGTGAGCGGAGTGATTGCCGTAGGATAGGGGGCGGAGGTGTGGGGCCATTAGCCCTACTTCGCGGACTCGCGTCTAAAAACGGCTATTTTCGGGAGTCTTTTTGTTGCAAGCTCCTCATTTGCAGGCATCGTTTTTTCAAAAGTGCTTGTAGTGCCGACCTACCCCCTTGCGGGTCT
>CANJZW010000044.1 GCA_947479475.1 Chthoniobacteraceae bacterium | reverse complement strand
GCACAATTCAATTTTTGCTTTCCTTATGATCTCTTCAAGACTTCTAAAAACTTTATCAGTCCTGAAAGATCTATACTTGCTTGTAAGCCATTCCTCCGACATCCCCGGCAACTCTTCCCGCCTTTCGGCCGGATGCTGCACCAAGTTTGGGTGCGGATAAGAACCAGACTTTCAAAGATCATGTGGCGCCCGTTTCCGGGCTGCCTAGCGGTTCGTTTTCGAACTGCCCGCCACTTTCGCAGCGCCTGCCGTTTTAGCGGCGGGTTGAAGAACTTAAAGGATTCCTCCAATTCGTCAACAGACTTTGGCAGAAATGTTTCACAGGCGCCTTCAAATCCAACCTTCCATCTATCCTTAATAACCTGAGCAGCAGACGCTAACTGTACACCAAAACAAGCGGGTTATTTTTTTAAAAAAGACGTCCATCTCGTGTCGGTTCTGCGACTCCCATCTTCCGGTAAGCAGGCGCCAGAGCCACCCTGCCCTGGGGGGTCCGCTTCAGATACCCCTGCATGATCAGGTAAGGCTCGTTTACATCCTCAATCGTGCCCGCGTCCTCCCCGATGGCGACGGCGAGGGAGTTTAACCCTACAGGGCCGCCTTCAAAGCGGTGGATGAGTGCCTCGAGGATGCGTTTGTCCATTTCATCAAACCCGTCTCCGTCAATTTCCAGCATGGAAAGCGCTTGATCTGCAACGTGTTGAGTCACGCGGTTGTCAGCCCGAACCTGTGCGTAGTCGCGCACCCAGCGCAGAAGATTGTTGGCGACCCTGGGGGTTCCCCTGGCTCTGGAGGCGATTTCCAGGGCCCCGGCGGAATCGATTTCAAGGCCGATCAGTCCGGAGCTGCGCAGCAGGATTTTCTGCAATTCCTCGGCCGTATAGTAGTCCAGGCGGCAGTTCATCCCGAATCGAGAGCGGAGCGGGGAGGAAATCATGCCGGCTCGGGTCGTGGCTCCCACCAGAGTGAATTTGGGAAGGTTCAGGCGGACGGAGCGCGCATTAGGTCCCTGGTCGATGATGATATCCAGCTTAAAGTCCTCCATGGCTGGATAGAGATACTCTTCGATCGCAGGCTGAAGGCGGTGGATTTCGTCGATAAAGAGAAGGTCGCCCCGCTGCAGGGTGGTCAAGAGGCCGGCGAGATCCCCGGCCTTTTCGATTGTCGGGCCGCTGGTGCTCTTGATGTTGCTGCCCATCGCGTTGGCGAGGATGTAGGCCAAAGTCGTCTTTCCGAGTCCTGGGGGACCGCTGAGCAAAATGTGATCGAGGACATCCCCTCGCCCCCGAGCCGCCTCGACCATGACCTCCAAGCGCTGGCAGACCTTTTCCTGCCCGGCGAATTCGCTGAACATTGGGGGCCGCAACGAGATATCGAAGGGTGTATCCGGCGTTTCGGCGGTATTTTGAAAGAAATTATCAGCCACGGTTGTAATGGGTTCTAGTGCCAAACTTTGGTAAAGATATCACCTCGGGTTATTTTGCGCACTCTGGAGTTTTGGGGGGATTCAGCCAGTTTGGTTCTCTCGATCGTGTCCGGCAGGGCTCTGCTCTAAAGCTCGGAATCTTTACCCTAGTTTCCGGCTCAAAAACGGGTTCTTTTGTATGTGGAACAGAGTCCCCTGCATTGTCCGGGGGGCTCGCTAACCCCGCTCCTCCCAAAACCCACCCCAAAAAATGGAACTCACACGCCGAACCGCCCTCAAACAGGCCGCCGCCTTTGGCATGGCCGCGGCACTTTCCCCTCTCTCCGCTTCGCTGAAAGCCGCCAACGCTGCCGGTCGCAAATTGCGGGTGGCCGTGGTTGGACTGGGCCGCGGCATGGGACACGTTGCGGCGCTGCTTGCACTGCCCGACGTAGAAATAGCCTACCTCGCGGAACTGGATTCCAGCCGACTGGAGCGTGGCATGAAGGCCGTTTCGGACAAACAACAGGCCCCCTGCCAGGGCGTGGTCGATTTCCGCAAAGCCCTGGAGGACAAAACTCTGGATGCTGTCTTTATCGCAACTCCAAATTTCTGGCACACGCCCGCAGCGCTTCTGGCGATGCAGGCCGGCAAACACGTCTACGTGGAGAAACCCGGTAGCCAAAACCCTCACGAAGCTGAGTTGATCGTGGCGGGCGCCAAAAAATACGGGAAGCTCGTGCAGATGGGCAACCAGCGCCGCTCCAGCATGCGGGACGCCATTGCGGCATTGCACGCAGGCGCCGTGGGCGAACTGCATTTCGCCAGAGCTTTTTATTACGCCTCAAGAAAAGCACTCGGTCAGGGGGGCGCCACCCAGTCGCCGGCGCCAAATCTGGACTACAATCTGTGGCAGGGGCCGGTCGCGGACGAACGCGATATCCGGAGCTTTGTCCACTACGAGTGGCACTGGCTCTGGCACTGGGGCAACGGCGAGCTTGGAAACAATGGAATCCACACGCTGGACATCCTCCGCTGGGGCCTCCAGGTGGAGCATCCGCACAGCGTGAGCTATACGGGCGGGCGGTACTGGCACGCGGACAAGCAGGAAACGCCGGATACCGGAACAGCCTGCTACAACTTTGGGAAAGTAGGGATGGAATGGGTGCAGAGCAGCTGCTCACCGAGGGCGGCTGAAAAACCACTCGCGGAATGCGTGTTTTATGGAGAGGGCGGATCGTTTGCAATTCACGGGCCTGGGTGGACTGTATACGATCCTAAGGGGATCAAAGTGAGCGAGGGGAAGGGCCAAGGGGCTTTGGACGCTCTGCACATTGGAAACTTCGTGGAGGCGATCCGGGGCAATGTTGCGCTGAACAGTCCGATTCATGAGGGCCAGTTGAGCACGATGCTGTGTCATCTTGGAAACATCGCCTACCGGACTGGCACCGTGGTGAAATGCGACCCGAAGACCGGCAAACTGCTTAACAACCCTGAGGGAGAGAAACTTTGGAAAAGAGCCTACCGCAAGGGGTGGGAGCCTTCCGTTTGAGGCGGCGGGAGGGTGTTTTTGGGCGAAAAAGCGGGATTAAGGGGCGCGGGAGGGGCCCTCTGCAGGCTGTTTTGAGTAATAACTGCGTGAAGAACCACCAAGCTCCTTGCGTCGCGGTCGCGGTGGAGGCATAGTACTTGGCCCAATTTCAGGGATGTCTTAGGGCGTCCCATTAGGGAATTGGAGCCGTTCCCCCAAGCGACTCCGCCCACAAGCAGCATCATGGACCACATCCGCAACATCGCAATCATCGCCCACGTTGACCACGGCAAGACAACGCTCGTGGATCAGCTCCTGAAACAATCGGGGACATTCCGCGCCAACCAGGCTATTTCCTCTGAAATCCGGATCATGGACTCCATGGATCTGGAACGTGAGAAAGGCATTACAATCCGCGCGAAGAACGCGGCTTTTCGCTACAAAGACCACCACATCAACATTGTCGACACTCCCGGACACGCCGACTTCGGCGGTGAAGTGGAGCGTATCATGAAGATGATCGACGGAGTTTTGCTCGTCGTTGACGCGCATGACGGCCCGCAGGCTCAGACGAAGTTCGTGCTGAGGAAGGCGCTGGCCAACGGCGCCAAGCCGATCGTCGTCATCAACAAAATCGACCGCGAAAACGCCCGCCCGCACAAGGTGTTGGACATGGTATTTGAGCTCTTCCTGGAGCTCGGCGCCAACGACCAGCAGCTCGACTTCCCTGTCGTGTACGCCAGCGCGCGTGACGGCTTTGCGAAACTTGAGGTGGATCAGGAAAGCACCACGATGGAGCCCCTTTTTGACGCCATCATCAAACACATCCCCGCCCCGCAGCCCTCAGGCGTGGACTACCTCCAGTTCCTCGTTTCCAATCTGGATTACTCCAACCACTTGGGTCGTATCGCCTACGGCCGCATGGTGTCCGGAAAAATCAAGCAGGGTGACGTTGTCTGGTGCATTCACATCGACGGCCGCAAGGAAAAGAGCAAAATCACCGCGATTTTCGGGCACCAAGGGCTCGCCAAGATTGATCTCACCGAGGCCAGCGCCGGCGATATCATCGGGGTTTGCGGTTTTGAAGACGTGTTCATCGGTGAAACGATCACGGATGCAGAATCCCGCGACGCGCTTCCTTTCGTAGACATTGATCCGCCCACGATCGCGATGGGCATCTGCATCAACGACGGACCTCTGGCCGGGCGCGAAGGCACCCAGCTCACGGCCCGTCAGGTGCGTGAACGTCTGATCAAGGAATCCCGCACCAACGTTTCCATTCAGGTCTCTGAAACCGGCACGGCAGGACAGTTTGATATCAAGGCCCGTGGCGAAATGCAGATCGCCATTCTTGTGGAGCAAATGCGCCGCGAAGGCTTTGAAATCTTGGTCTCTCGCCCCGAGGTGATCTTCAAACGGGCAGAGGACGGCAGCGTTCTTGAGCCGATGGAGTCCATCTACGTGGAAGTCCCGACCGAAAACCTCGGCGACATTCTCCAGTCCTTGGCCGGCCGCAAAGCCGAGATCCTCAACATGGAGCATCTTCCCACGACCGTTTCCGTGGAAGCCGTTGGACCAACCCGCGGCCTCATTGGTTTTGAAACCGATCTGGTGAACTGCACGAAGGGCCACGGAATCATGTCCCACATCTTCAAAGAGTACGCGCCGCACAAGGGCGAAATCCCTTCCCGCACCAACGGGGTGTTGGTCGCGATGGAAAACGGCGTAAGCAGCAGTTACTCGCTTGAGACGATCCAGGAGCGCGGGCGCCTGTTCATCGGGCCACAGGAGGAAATCTACGAGGGGATGATCATCGGGGAGAACTCCCGCGCTGACGACATGCCAGTGAACCCATGTAAGGCCAAGAAACTGACCAACATGCGTTCGCAGGGTGACGGCAAGGGTATTTCCCTCGCACCTCCCTTGGTGATGACTCTGGAGCGCTCCATCGAATACATCGGTTCCGATGAATACGTGGAAGCGACCCCGAAAAGCCTGCGCCTCCGGAAAAAGATCCTGGACGCGAACATGCGCAAACGTTCGACTGCGAAGTTCGAAGCCTAGTCGACGGTTTTAAAAAAAGGCGCCCCACCCGGGATAACTGGGCGGGGCGTTTTTTTGTGCGAAGGGCCTGCGATGCCCCGCTCCAGAAGGTCCGGCAAAGCTTGTCCTCGGGCCACTCAGAATTGGGGACGGACATGCTGCCTAAATTTTTTCGCGAGGCGGCCGGGCCTTTCGCGCGCGCGCCGGAGTTCACTGTTGCTCGAGGCGTGTGCCCGCTGCGATAGGCGAACTCGCTTCCAAATCCTTGGGCAATCCCAGAAGCGGTTAACTCTTTCCTTGGCTATCAGCGCAGAGCACCCTTCTATTCCGCCAGCAAAGCCGTCTTTTGCCGGGCCAACTCATTCCACCACCGCCTTTCTACGACCTATGTTTTCTCTTTTTTTGACGATCACCGCCGTTCTTGGACTTGGACTTTCCTGCGCGCAAGGTGCGGACTGGCCAAATTTCCGCGGTCCTTCACACAACGGCGCTTCAGCGGAAAAAGGATGGCGCGCAACCTGGCCTGGAGAAATCCCAGTGGCGTGGAAAGCAGAAGTCGGACTCGGTTTTTCCTCGGTGGTTGTCTCAGGGGGACGCGCCGCAACAGCCGGGCATTCCAAGGGCGTGGATACGGTCTACTGCTTTGACGCCACCACTGGTAAACCGCTCTGGAAACACACTTACCCTGCCGAACTTGGCGACAAATATTTTGACGGAGGCACGACAGGCACCCCCACCTTCGATGGAGCGCGTCTCTTTTGGCTAAGCCGCTGGGGAAATCTGATCTGCCTGGAAGCCAGCACCGGCCACGTCGTGTGGGAGAAAAATATCGCGACGGAAACCGGGGCACCCTTTCCCATGTGGGGTTTTACGGGGGCGCCTTTGGTCCGGGGAGATTTGCTGGTGCTCAACGTGGGGGATGCTGGTGCCGCTGTGGAAAAGGCCACCGGCCGTCTTGTTTGGAAGTCCGCTACGAAGGATGCGGGATATTCCACCCCATTGCCGCTCGGGGATCTGGTGCTCATGGGGAATGGCAAAAATTATTTAGCCGTCAATTTCAAGACCGGTGCCGAGTCATGGCGCACCAAATGGCCGACTGATTATGGGGTCAACGCCGCGGATCCTCTCCAAAGCGATGGGCGCGTTTTTATTTCCAGCGGCTATGGCAAGGGGGGTGCCCTGCTCAAACTCAATGGGAACGGGGCGCCGGAGGAATTGTGGAAAACCAAGAATCTAAAAACCCAGCTCAACGCCGCCGTCCTTCACAAGGGATACATCTATGGCGTTGACGGCGACACCACTCAAAAAGCAGCTCTCAAGTGCATCGATTTTGGCACCGGTGAAGAAAAGTGGTCAGAGCCGGGGTTTGGCTCTGGGGGGCTGACGATTGTGGACGGGCATCTGGTCGCCTTAAGCGGTTTAGGGGAGGTGATGATCGCCCCCGCTTCGCCGGCGGAATTTAAAACAACCGCGCGCACCCAAGTTTTCGGCCCGAAGGCGTGGACGGCTCCCGTTCTCGCAAACGGTCTTCTTTACTGCCGCAATGGCCGCGGCGAACTGGTCGTTCTCAACCTCAAATAAACGCCGAGCCGTGTTGTCCGCGGTCCCTTCTGGCAGTCCCTCGCAAGAAACTGCTCTTTCGCGTCAAGAAGCCTTGCAACCAAATCGGTACACGGTCGAACTTCGGAGCGTCTGCCCTGGCCGGAGAATTGTGTCAGGGAAGTGAGAGTGATTGGGGGAGTCCGGGTAGTGCTGCGTTTCCAGACACAGACCGTCACGAAGGCCATACGCGGCTCCTGCCTTGCCGGTTCGTGTGCCGTCCAGAAAGTTGCCCGTATAAAGCTGCATCCCAGGCTCGGTGGTAAACACATCCATCACCCTGCCCGAATCCGGGTCATACACGGTGGCCGCGGGCGACAACACGCCGTCCTGGTTGAGGAGGACAAAGTTGTGATCGATCCCTTTCCCCCACTCGATCTGTTCGAACTGGGAATCTATTCTATCCCTGAGCCGCGCAGGCGCCCTGAAATCCAGAGGCGTCCCAGCCACAGGTAGAATCTCACCGGTGGGAATCAACCCACTGTTGACCGGGGTAAACCCCGCCGCGTGAACAGACACTTCATGGTCAAGAATGCTGCCGCGGCCTTCGCCCCGTAAGTTAAAAAAAGTGTGCTGGGTAAGATTTACGGGCGTAGCCTTGTCCGTGGTGGCGGCGTACTCGATGTGCCAACCGTTCTCTCCGTCCAACCAGTAGGTCACGTTTGTTTGAAGGGCACCGGGATACCCCTCCTCCCCGTCCGGGCTCGTATAGGAAAAACGCACACCCGGTTCCCCCTGGCACTCCACTTCCGAGGCCTCCCACCAAACCTTGTCAAACCCCCTCACGCCTCCGTGCAGAGCGCAAGGGATCCCATCCGGCGCGTTGTTTCTGACCAAGGCGCTCGTTTCTCCATCTACCGTGAAGGAGCCACCCGCAATGCGATTTGCAAACCGCCCCACAATCGCCCCAAAATAAGGAGAGTCCTTCAAGTACTCAGCCAGCGTGTTAAACCCAAGCACCACATCGGCCCTGTTTCCAAGGCGGTCTGGAGTTTCCAGGCTCAACACGATGGCACCGTAGTTCATGGCGCGCAGCCTGACGCCGTTCCTGTTTGTCAGGGTGAAGACTTGGACGGATTCGCCTGTTGGCAGGTGGCCGAAACCATCGGCCTGAAATGAAGCTCGCGACATATTCCCCAAGATAACAGCCCGCAACGCCCGCTGGCAATTTTTGCGCGCCTCTCCCGCGCCTATCGAGGTTTCCATGGAACCCACAGAGTCTTGTGCCGGTTCTTGACCGAAAGGAGGTGCGGTCGACTTTTTTAGACGGCCTCGCAAAGCTCTTACGCCTCGCGATCGGGCACTGAAGACAAGGCGAAAAAGTGCAGAGGACGCCGGCGGCTTAGGAAAAACCCGTCCGCGCTTGGACCTAAACCCGATTCCGCAAGCGCCCGCTGAGCCCCCCTTATGCGGAGACTCAAATCGGTTTCTCCCTGGTCACCATGCACAACTGTTTCCCTAAAAAAAGCGGCTTCGCCCTTCTTCTCACCCTCGGCATCGTTGCTCTCCTGCTCATTACCTCTGTCGCTTTTCTGGGGTTTTCCTCAAAAAGCGTGGCCACCGCCAACTCAGCTTCTGAGCAGACACTCTCCTCGGAGGCCGCCGCGGCCGCTTTACAGCAGGTCGTTCAGGACCTCCTTCAGGAAATCCGCGCGGGCTCCATCGAACCCACCCCGGCCGCTTCCAGTTCCATTTTTTACCCTGCAACACCCCTGAGTGCCGTTCCAAACCGCTCCAGTGTTGAGCTTCAAAACGGTGCGTCACCGTCCAACCTACTAAAACAGAGCGCTTCAGGACGACTTTCTTTTGCTCAAACCCTCAAGTCCAACAATCAGCCTGTCTATCCCCAGTCAGCAAAGTATCCGGCGCCCCTGCGAGCCAGCGCTATCTCAACGGCTCCATCGACCCAACCCTCCAACAACGGCATCAGCGCCCAGCGCTGGAACCGCCCCCTTCTCCTCCCCAGGGCAAACACCGCCTCCCCCTCGGACAACACCCCCGCCTCCGCCGGGACAATACGCTTTGCCGGCTCAGGAACCCAGGCCTGGCAATGGCGGCCGCCGGACTGGGTTTACCTGCGGGCGGACGGCGCGAACCCGCTGGATTTCTCTCCCGATTTAAGGGAAGGCACCCCAAACCCCGTCGTCGCCAGATACGCTTACCAGATGTACGACATCGGCGGCCTCCTCGACGCAAACGTAGCTGGGTACGACCCCGATCCACTCGTTGTGGGGAGCCTCGTGGCGGCCAGACGAGGAAGCTTGGGCATGGCCGATCTGACCCAGACCGGACTGACCGCTAAACAACTCAAACGCCTTCTCGCGTTTCGAAATCCAGCAACCCTCGCGGCAAGTGATTCCGGAAAGTTCGGGCACCGCTACACGAACTTCCTGCTCAACAGCAAAAGCAACCTCGGGTTTGTGCGCGTGGGAGTGGATTTGGGCGCAACCGGTTTAAAAAACCAAGCGTTCACCAGCCGCTCGAACCTAATCAGTTTCATCAAGGGAATGGCTGGGACGGACGCAGAAAAAGCGCCTCTCCTTGAGGCACTCCAAAATCTCACTCACTTTTCGCGAAGCCTTGAACAGCCCTCCTTCAAACCCGGCTTTTACGACACCTCACTCACAGGCTCAACTGCGCTGAATCCTCTTTTTTCGCGGCCTTCCATCGTCCCGCCGGCGGAACGCATGGACGACACCCTCTATCCAATCACCGTTGTACCGGCGTCCCTTCCCAACGCAGTAAATCAGCTGGTCGGCGCCAACTTTCGGCGCACATACAATTTCCCTTTTGAAATGGCGCTCGGCAACAACAGAGGCGGCAACGACGTGTGGGGGACAATGGACGAACGGGGTATCAAAAAAGGCGACAACCGGTCCATTCAGGACGTCATCAACCCCGCTTTTTTAGAGCTTAGAGTGCTCTCTGCATTCAAGCGCCAGGACGGATCGATGGCGGCAATCGGCGAACCACTCGTTAAAAAAAGGTTCCCTCTGGAGCGTCTCTCCTGGGTCACGTACAGGGGGCCAAGCGCGTCACTTGACCCAAGCAACCCACTTTACAATAGCGAGGGAACCCCTGCCGCCATCTTGGATTGTATGGGCCTCGTTTGGACAAGGACTACCGATGGCGTTTGTTTTTGGGGCTATGCTCACGGAAAAATGGGGGCAATTTATAATCTCGAGGAACTCCTGATATCCGACAAAGCCACAGGAAGGCCTCGCGAGCCCGACTTTTTTGAAATGCTCAAAGCCGGCATTACCGCAGGCTCCCTTGGAAAAAGCTCCCTCACAACCCACTTCGCAGGAAAATCCTGGGATCCTGCGACCTACATTCAGTGCCGCGACCGTGTCGGTGAGTTTCAAGTCTTGGAAATCGGGGCAAACCTCATCGATCAGTACGACGCAGACAGTTTCCCCACCGTCATCGGCCTTCCGAATACAGACCCCCTCCTCAACCCAGCCTCAGCCACGGATCCAGTCCGCTATTCGCCCCCTCTCTTTACGGCCCACGGGGTCGAAGACCTGCCCTATTTCTACAGGTTTCATCTAAGGGGGATTGAGGATGCACACGATAAACCCAGCATCCCACTGCCAGCGCCTGGGGGCGCTATCGAAATCACTGGCAATCTTGCCGCATATGCAGGAGACGCTTTCAAATGCGGCACTACGGTGGTGCTGGGACTCCCCGAATTATGGAACCCTCATGCCTCTGACCCCAGCCTGCCTTTTGATGCGTCAAAACTCCCCGTCTCTTTTCGCGTGGTGGCGGCTAGCGAAACGCCCAAAGACATCATTGTCGCCGCAAAAAATGCCAACGACAGAGGATTGGCTGCCAATCCAAAAACCGGCTCCCTTCCAACGCTTGACTCCACCAATGCCCCGTGGATTGGCGTTATCAACAACGGCTACTTCGACTTCCTGATCAAACCCGCAGGTTTCTTTGGCTATGCGTCTACCAACACAAACACCTACTCATTTTTAAACACACCCGCAGTCGGAACGAACACCTACAACGACGCCTATCCGATGAACTATCAGACGGCGACCCAGGTCTGGGATTGGCCAGCGGACAACATCAAGACCCCCGACATCTCCACCACTCCCGCGACAAGCCTTTTCTGGAGCGATACGCCGTTCAAAGTCGGCACACTCGTCTTGGGCGCCAGAGAACCGACCTGCCATATCGCCGTCGCCACGCTTTCAAAAATACCGGCCGTGGATGCCGACGGAAACATTCCGATGCAACCAAAGCCACCCAACTGGCCTGCCAACATTTCCGCATTCAGCGGCAAAACAATCTCGAAGGCGCGAACGGATCTCCCCAAGGAAGGGGATACGCAATCACTTTACGTCGTCGAAGGGAGCGCCTACCTAACTTGGCAGAGCGGCACCTATGCAACCTTAGATTATCCACGGACCCCCCGAATCTCAGATCTCACGCTTACGCACGGATACACGATCCGGCCCACCGCATTGACTTACACCAACGGCACTCCCGTTCCCAATCCATTCCCTCCCTATCTCCTTTACCGATTCGCGTTAACGGACAAAGCGGGCATCCAGCGCAAGCTCTTCCAGAGCGGCGTCGCACCCGTCCCGCCCGGGGCTACTTCACCCAGCAGTGCCGGTTCTGTTTACAGCCGAACGGTGGATCTTCGCGGCACCGAAATCACCTTTAATATCACCAATAACAACCTGTTCCGGGAACCGACTTCTCTTTGCAATGTCGGACTCCCGCAAGGCTCCAATCTCAAGGCAGGGCCGGACAACTTTTTCTCCGGCGCCCCCTACAACGGGTCCGTGACGGACGCTCAAGGGACGCGCTGGGTGGGTATTTCGCTTGGAGAAGTTCCCACCAATTTTATACTCCTCAGCAAGCTATGCAAAAAGGATCGGGTGGTGCAGTGGAAAAACGCCGCAAATCCCTCTCTGGGGATGGATTGGTATATCGAGACGAACGAAATTGCGCAGGATATTCTCCAAAACAAACGCGGGCACATTGAAGATGCAGCCATCCCACTCAATTCTTTTTATCCGCTCCGCTACTTTCATGTCCCTGTAACGACGGCGGGCGTGGGGCAGACCTGTTTTACAATTCGACTCCAATTTAAGGATCCCAATGGCAACTGGGTCACCTACGACGAGCGTTTCCTGGAAATCTCTACACTTGGCAACCTTCGCAACAGCACAGGACCTGTGCTTGGCCGCAACGAATTGCTTCTCGCCTCTGCAAGCGACCCGCAAGACGCTTCGGGCCGTGTGGCATGGAGAGACAAAAACCGTCCCCTGGGCTGGAGCATGCCGATGGTGACTTCCTACGACCCGCGCACACCCCGGTTTGGAAACCCTTTCCGCTATGGATACCCTGTCAATGCCTCGGTGTACGGCTCAAACGCTCAAATTAAACAAGCCTTGAACCAAAGCAGCACGAACCCATCGGCTTTGTTCCCCAATGGCGGAACAAGCTCGGACCGGCCGGGCAGGATTTACATCGACCTTCCCTCTTCAAAAGCAGCCCCTGCAACCCTCACCCCTCGCGGGCAGGCTCCCACGGCATGGAACGCCTGGTTCTTTTCGCAAGCCAACAACGGCCCAGTCTTTGATATGGCCTACAATTACGCCGTCGGAACCATCCCCAAAGACACCGTAGGACAAACCCAATGGTGGGCGGCCGGCAAAGATACCAACGCTGAAATCCTCTACAAAAAACCCAGCGGCAGCGCGCTTGATTACGGCTGGTTTCCCAGGCTCCACGCCCCCACAGCCGCCCCCGCAGGAGCCTCTCCATTAACCTCCTTTAAAACCGGCATCACTCCCGACACCACCCTGCCAAACTTTTCCCAGGAAGCGACTGGAACCGAGTATGCGGACACCAATCGACCGGGTTTGTTGAGCGAAAACATTGCACCCAGCGCCGCCTCCGCCACGGATCCCAATGCCGCCTACCGGCAGGCTTACGCAGATCCCGATGACATTGTGCGCAGAGCCTCAGGCGGGCTAGCCTCCGTTGGAGGGTACACCGCTTCCCTGGACGGACTGCCCCTAGCTCAAAACACAACAGCCGCCAATAGCCGCCCCCTCATTCTCAACCGCGCCTTCCGCTCCGTGGCGGAAATGGGGTACGCGTTTCGCGCCATGCCCTGGAAAAACGTCACCTTCTTCCTTCCCGAAACCGGAGACGCCGCACTGCTCGACTTGTTTTGTCTGAGTGAAGCGCCTCCTCTTTCGCAACGCGCCGATGCAACAAGGGCCGCACCTCCGCTGGTCGCCGGCAAAGTCAACCTCAACACGCGCCAGGAGAAGGTTCTCCTCGCCCTTTTGGCAGGAGCGCTCAAGGACGAACTGAAGGCTGCTGAAACCATTGCCGCATCAACCGACGCTTTGACTGCCGCGCGAGCGCTCATCGACCGCACCACCGGCAACAAACCCTGGTTAGGCCCCCTGACAAACACCTCGGAGCTTGCCGGCAAACTCTGTGGCAAGGATCTCGCCGGCGTCACAGCCGCGGACCCCGTCTACACAGCCACCCTCAGCCGCACCTCCACTGAACCCAACCGCAACCCCGACATCCCGGCGGGTAAAAACCAGCTTACCTGGCACTACACAGGTTATTCCGCGGACCTCGACTCCGCTTTTGGCGCCCAAAAAGACCGCAAAAACCAGCGCCTCCGGGAATCTGCAATCCGGGCTCTTGCCGATTGCGGCCAAACCCGCGTTTGGAACCTGATGCTCGACCTTGTTGTCCAGACGGGGCGAATTCCCGCCAGGGCCTCCACCCTTGGAACGTATCAAAAAAACTCGGAACAAAGAATTTGGGTCTGCCTGGCGATCGACCGTTTCACAGGGGAAATTCTGGAACAAAGCAATGAATGGGTCTCTGAGTAGGGTGCGCGATCCTTCCATCGCGGCCTCGGCCGTTCCATCGCCCCCAAAGAAGCGTGAACCCTTAGAGGGAATCGCCTTGCCGTCCGCCCGCCGTGCCCCAAGATAGCGGCTCACTTGCGGGCGCCGCGAGGAACCCCGTGCAAACCGGGGGCAGTCGCGCTGCTGTAACCGGGGACGGACTCCCAAAATGCCAATCTCTGACTGCACTTCGGTGTAAGCAGGGGTGAAGGCGGGAGCGAGGTGGCTTGGCATGGTTTTGACACCCGTGCCTGGCCAGAGCCGGGAGCCAGAACATTCACGGCACCTGCATCTCATTCGTCCAAAGGCGTGCCTTTGGACGGCAAACCTTCTTCGCAATAAAGAAGAATGAGGGAACGGATTTAGGCCTAAGCCCGAAGCCGGTTCTCTCCCAACCAGGAAGAACCATGCAGAACAGCCTCGAATCAGGCGGTTCGGCGGCGCTCCGTGCTGCCGGCGACCGCGCCTCGCTCCAACGTGCCGTGGCGGACCGTCTGCGCTCGCAGACCAAACCCCCGGGCTCTTTGGGCCAACTGGAATCCTTGGGCGAAAGGCTCGCCCTCCTCCAAAACACCCTCACCCCGCGCGTCGAGATCTCCCGTATCTGCGTCTTTGCCGGAAGCCATGGAATTGCCAATTCGGGCGTGAGCGCCTACCCCTCGCTCGTCACTCTCCAAATGGTGGCCAACTTCCTGGCGGGAGGCGCTGCCGTTTGTGTCCTCGCGCGCGACGCCGGAGCCTCCCTCCATGTCATTGATACGGGAGTTGAGGGAACCCTCGACCCCCAACTGGCCTTGAACCCCGCCTTTTTCTCCCGCTCCCAAAGGCAGGGCACACGCTCCTTTTTAGAGGAATGCGCCATGACCCCCGCCGAGTGCGACGGCGCCATGGCCGCCGGCGCCGAACAAGTAAAACTCGCCCTCAAAGACGGCATCGAAATCCTCGCAATTGGCGAAATGGGCATCGGGAACACCACCTCAGCCGCAGCCCTCTTTGCGGCCCTGCTCGATCTCCCACCCGCACAAGTCGTCGGAAGGGGCACCGGCATCGATACCTCTGGCCTCCAACGCAAGCAACGGGCCGTGGCCACCGCCCTTGCCAAACACGCCCACCCCCGTCCGGACACACAACCCGCCCGGCACTGGCTCGAAGCCGTTGGGGGCTATGAAATCGCAGCGATGGCTGGCGCTATCCTTGCCGCACACGAGGCCCATCTGCCCGTGGTCGTCGACGGATTCATCTCCACCGCCGCGGCCCTCGTCGCCCACAGCCTTCGCCCCGGCTCGCTGGACGTCTGCTTTTTTTCCCACCAGTCCGACGAACAAGGCCACAGGCTAGTGTTGGAGCAAATGGGCGTTTCTGCCATTTTATCCCTCGGAATGCGCCTCGGTGAAGCAAGCGGCGCCGCCCTCGCTTTACCAATACTGCGCGCTTCGGCCCGTTTACTTTGCGAGATGGCTACCTTCGAATCCGCCGGCGTTAGCGGCCCCTCCGACGCTTAATACGATCTCGCTCATGCCTCTCGTCTGGAACCATTTTCTCACTGCGATCATGCTGCTGACACGTCTCCCCGTCGGCCGCTGGTGCACGTATTCCGCCGATGCCATCGCCGCCTCCGTGGCGTATTTCCCAGCCGTCGGTGCAGTGGTCGGCGCAGCCGGGGCGCTCGTTCTGGGAGCTGCCGCCGCCACTTTGCCCCCCAAAGTAGCGATCCTTTTGAGCATGGCCGCCACCGTTCTGCTCACCGGCGCCTACCATGAGGACGGCCTGGCGGACGCCGCAGATGGCATTTTTGGCGGGCAAAACCCTGCCCGCAGGCTGGAAATCATGAAAGACAGCCGCCTTGGAAGTTTCGGCGCGCTGGCCCTCTGGTTCGGGCTGACAGCAAAGTTCGTCCTTCTGGAATCCATTCTCAGCAGGGGACTTCCTTTCGCCATGTTGGCAATCTTCCTCGCCCACGCACTCGCCCGGGCGAGCGCTGTGGCCCTCCTCCATCTTCAACCCCACGTCGGGTTGGATGCCTCCCGCTCCCAGCCGTTCTGCCGCCCGCTCCCTCGCACCCAATTGCTCTCAGCGCTCCTACCGCCCGCTCTCCTTGCCCTCTTCTTTTTTAGCACCGCTGGAGTCCCCATCATTTCCGCAAACGCCCTCCTTGTGTTTCTTGCCGCCGCTTTCTTTCAACGCCGCATCGGAGGCATCACCGGCGACTGCCTCGGGGCCACCGTTCAATTTTCTGAAATCACCACTCTGCTGGTGCTCTTAACGAAGGTATGACCGCAAAACTGACCTTGATTCTCGGCGGTGCCCGCAGCGGCAAAAGCCGCAGGGCGGAGCAAATCGCCTCCGCAGAAGGCCGCCCCGTCCTTTACATCGCCACCTGCGCCACAGACCTTGCGGACCCTGAAATGGCGGCGCGCATCCAAGCACACCGCGCCCAACGTCCCTCGTACTGGACTACTTCCGAGAACAACTTCGACCTGCCAGCCCTGTGCGCCGAGCATGCCCATCAGACTGTCCTTTTGGACTGCCTTACCCTCTGGCTTTCATACCACTGCGAACACTTGGAGGAATCCGCACTACTTTCAAAACTCGAAGGCTCGCTTGTTTTTGCCCGCGAAAAATTCGTTTCCCTGATCATCGTCAGTAATGAACTCGGAATGGGGCTGGTGCCCTCCACTCCTCTTGGACGTTCCTTCCGCGATCTTTGCGGTCGCGCAAACCAGATGGTGGCCCGCCACGCCGATCATGTGGAATTTCAAATCGCAGGCCTGCCCCTGCTTCTCAAAGGAGGCTCCGCCCAATGAACCAGGCTTTCCATGGCGGGCGTCTCAGCGAGGCCAGGCTCAAATTCCAGCGCGACGACTTCCTTGATTTCAGCGTCAACACCAACGCGTTCTGGCAGCCGCCATCCCTCCCGCCATCGGTCCCTTCGCGTCATGCGATGAACCAATATCCTGAGGCTGACGCGGCGACTCTTACCGACCAACTCGCCGCACTTTACGGCGCTGAGCCAACCCACATTCTCCCCACCGCTGGCGCCATCGAGGCCCTTTACCTCGCCACGCGCCTTTTCGCGAACAAAACGGCGCTTCTATTCCACCCCTCTTTTGCCGACTACTCCCGCGCATGCTCCGCAGCCGGTATCCACGCACGATCGGCCTCCCTCCTCCCCGATCCTCCAGACATTGAATCGGCCGTTGAACAGCTCTGCGCGGTCGACTTCGTCATTCTGGGGAACCCCAACAATCCCACCGGCCGGCTTTTCCCGAATCTCGAGAAACTCATCGCGCATCCAAAACTCACGAATCTCGCCTGGATCGTCGACGAGGCCTTTATCGAATTCACAGCCGCCTCCGATCAAACCTCCCTACTCCAAAGGCTAGCAAAGAGACCGAACATCATTCTCCTGAGAGCGTTGACCAAAAGCTGGAGCATTCCAGGGCTCCGCCTTGGTTTTCTAGCAACATCCAACAGTCTTTGGATGAAACAACTCCAGGCATGGCAACCCCCGTGGCCCATTCATGGAATCACGGAAGCCTGGTCCCGCCTGCACCTGAACGTGGAAACCCAAACCTCCATGCGGGCTAGCATGGAGGAACTCGGTGCGATCCGCGCCGACTTCTCAGAGGCTCTCGACGCCCTGCCCGGCCTGAAAGCACAACCCTCCCACGCCAATTTTCTACTCGTGGAATGTGCTTCAAAAAACGCAGAAGCCATCGCCCACAAACTCGGCGAAGCCGGTTTCTTGGTGCGGCTGTGCCGTGGCTTTGAAGGGCTTGAACCCCACACTCATCTACGCCTGGCCGTCCGCACGCGCGCCGAAAATAAACGCCTCCTCGCGGCACTTGCAGACGTGCTTCAGCCCGCGAAAAGCACCCACAAAAAACACCCCTCTCCCAAACGCGGGATGCGCGCCATCAGCGTTTTGGGCACCTCCTCAAACAGCGGCAAAAGCTGGGTTGCCACAGCCCTTTGCGCGTGGCTCCGGAGGAAGGGCGTGCGAGTGGCCCCTTTCAAGGCCCAAAACATGTCCAACAACTCGGCGGTCACCCTTGATGGAGGTGAAATTGGCCGGGCACAAGCAGTTCAGGCTGAGGCATGCGGGCTCGCTCCCTCGGTGAGAATGAACCCTATCCTCCTCAAACCCTCCGGTAACGCCGGCTCTCAGCTCGTGCGTCTCGGACGCGCTGAAGGCCACATCAAGGCCGCCGAATATTACAAAATCATCGAAACCCTCTGGCCCACCGTCACTGAAAGTCTGAAGTACTGGGAAAACCGTTGCGACGCGCTCGTCATCGAAGGCGCTGGCAGCCCGGTGGAGCTCAACCTCATGCAGCGGGACCTCGTCAACTTTCGTCCCGTCCGCCACCTTGAGTCCCGCTGGCTGCTCGTCGCCGACATCGAGCGAGGAGGAGTTTTCGCACAGGCAGCCGGCACTTGGTCACTCACGCCGCCGGATGACCAATCCCGCTGCATCGGACTCATCGTCAACAAATTCCGAGGCGACCTCTCTCTCTTCGCCGAAGCAGGCAAATTCCTCGCCCCCCACTTTGGCGCACCCTTTTTAGGAACACTCCCCTTTGCCGCGCACCTGCAACCCGAAAACGAAGACAGCCTCAGTGAGGAGCCAAACCGGGGAGCGTCCACGGCCGCACCCATCCATTGGATCCGCTTCCCGCACACGTCGAACTCACAGGACACCAACCCGTGGAGTCTCGACGAGGGCGTCCGCATCGAATGGACAGACGCTCCAAAGGATCTGGAAGGAGCCAGCGTGATCATTTTGCCCGGCAGTAAAAACACTGTTTCCGACCTCCGCTGGCTCAAAAAATCAGGCCTCGCCGATGCCATCTGCGCCGCACGGCAACGCGGGGCACTCGTACTCGGAATCTGCGGTGGTTTTCAAATGCTGGGAGAGAAGATCTCGGATCCAAAAGGGATTGCCGGCGACGCAGGGGAGGAACAAGGGCTGGGATTATTGCCTCTGGAGACGTGGTTTACAGAGGCCAAGGAAGTCCGCACTGTCGAAGCTATTTTCCAGGGTGAACGTTGGAACGCCTACGAAATCCACATGGGCCGGACCAAGTTTACGGCACACTGCGATCCGTTGCTCCAGGTCGCCGACACACACGGCCCAAGGGATGAAGGCGTCCGCATCAAAAACGTCTGGGGCACCTATCTGCACGGTTTTTTTGAAGCCACCGAAGTGCGGAGGGAGATCTGCCGTCTCACAAAAATTAACGGGCACCGTCCCTCCCTGATTTCCTTCCGAAAACAGCGCGAAACGCTTTACGACGGAATGGCGGATTTATTGGAAGAACACCTCAACTTGAATGAGCTTTGGCGCTATGTGGCGGACTGACGCACTCCAATTTTGTTTCGCAGTGGCCCTGGATCTCTTCCTCGGAGACCCCCAACGCTGGCCGCATTTGACCCGCGTCGCCGGGGGCTTCGCTCATTTCTGGGAACCTCTCTGCGCTCACGTGTTCGGTCGTACTATCTTTTCTGGCATTGTTTTATGGTCCTGTGTCTGCGCGACGATGCTGTCTTTCTATTTCCTGATCCGGACTGGCCTTGCATTCATGCATCCCGCAATTTCCTGGATCTGGGATGCGGCCGTGATCTACCAGACCCTTGCTGCGCGAGATTTGGACCGTCACGCGCGCAACGTATTTCTCCCCCTCGCTCTCGGAGATTTGGACGAAAGCCGCAGGTGCGTTGGTTTTCTAGTGGGCCGCGACACTCACCAACTGGACGAAGTTGGGGTCAGCAGGGCTGCGGTGGAAGCCGTCGCTGAAAGCGCCACAGACGGCTTTGTCGCGCCCCTGCTTTGGGCCGCGCTTGGCGGCGCACCGGCCGCACTTTTGTACCGCACAGCCAATACGCTGGATTCCATGGTGGGACATCGGAGCGAAGAATACGAGTTGATGGGGAAATTCTCCGCAATTGCTGACGACGTGTTGGGTTGGGTTCCCGCGCGCTTGTGTGCACTGGCTTCCTTGTTGCCTCGTGCCTTCGAACACGCAGGTGCAGTGTTTTCGGACGCTGCAAAACACGCCAGTCCCAACGCAGGCTGGAGCGAAGCAGCGGCGGCATGGGCGCTTAACCTAAAACTGGGCGGAACCAATTTTTACGATGGCCAGCCATTCCACGGGCCCGTATTTAACCCCTCAGCCCCAGCCCCCCATCCGAACGATATCCCCCGCGTCCTGCGCTGGTTTTGGAGTATCGTTCTACTCTGCGTGCTTCTCCTGGGAGGCGGTCTTTATCTCCGGGATCGACAGCCCCAAGAGCCACTTCCCATACCCGCGGCCACTCCCGCCGAGCCTAACCGACTCAACATGGAGCCCCGTCTCCAACAAAACTTCACCTCACAACCCGCTCCGACCCCCGTCAAAATCCATGGAAGAATCAACCGCCCCGCAAACAATGGAACACAACCCACGCCTTAAACACGGGGCTTTCCAAATCTACACCGGAGAGGGCAAAGGCAAAAGCACAGCCTCCATGGGTCTGATGCTGCGTGCCCTCGGCTGCGGCTTTCGCGTCTACTACCTTCGAATGATGAAGCCCCGCTGGAAGACAGGCGAACTCGCCCTTTGTCCGACACTCCATCCGAACCTCACCTATCGGAACGTTGAACAGGACTGGATTCTCTCCAGGAGTAAACACATTCCCGAACACGTGGAAGCCATGACCAAAGCCCTCGCGCTTGAAATGGACTCGCTTCAATCCGTGCTCACGGCCGGCGAACACGATCTCATCATCGTTGATGAAATCAATTACTGCATTCATCGCGGCCTGATTCCCATCGAACGCGCCCTTGAGTTTGCGCGCGCACGCCCGCCTCTGGTGGAACTGGTTTTCACAGGCCGCTATGCGCATGACGACCTCATTGCACTCGCCGATGTCGTCACCGAAATGCGCAAGATCAAACACCACTTTGACCAGGGCATGACGGCTCGCCGAGGTATCGAATTTTAAAGCGCCCCATGTCCCGCCCCCTTCAAACATCAGCCCCCTCCGGCTTCGTGCTCGGCGGACTACACGGCAGCAGCGGCAAAACCGTGCTCACCTGCCTGCTCGCCGCTGGATTGGAGGCCAGGGGACTCTCCGTGCAACCCTTCAAGGCAGGCCCGGATTTCATCGATCCCGGCTACCACAATCATTTCAGTAAAAACATCTCCCGGAACCTCGATTCCTGGCTCATGGGCAAAGAACGCGTCTTAAGCGACGCGGTGGAAAACACCCGGAGCGCCACCGGAATCTTGGAGGGCGTCATGGGCCTCTTTGACGGAGCCTCTCCCACCTCCGAGGAGGGCAGCACCATGGAACTCGCCCGCTGGCTCGAATGGCCCATCGTCCTCTGCATCCCAGCCGCAAAAGCCGGCCGTTCCCTTGCGGCTACACTCCGGGGGTTCATCGCTGAAGCAAACCCAACCCGGATCGCAGGCGTCATCCTCAACGGGATCAGCGGTGATTCACACACCGAGTATTTGAGAGAGGCGATCCTCCCTTTGGGCATCCCAGTCCTTGGGGCAATCCCGCAAACAGACCTCCTGAACTGGCCGGAAAGGCACCTCGGACTTCGCGCTCCACAGGAGTTCGCCCTCCCCTCTCGGTCAGAACTCGCAACGTTGGCAGAACGCACTCTGGACCTCACCGCATTCATTGCGCTCACGCGCGTGCCCTCTGATACCCCTCCCACTGCCTTTCATACGCCGTCCAGCGCCGCATCTTTGCGCAAGAAAATCGCAATCGCCCAGGACGAAGCCTTCCACTTTTATTACCGGGCCAATCTCGAGTGGCTTGGCGAGCACGACGTCGAACTCGTTCCATTTTCTCCCATCCACTCCCAGAAGCTTCCCTCGGGTATCGATGCCGTCGTTCTTGGCGGAGGGTTCCCCGAGGTCTATGCAGGCCCGATCGCGGACAACGTCACATTCCGCAATGATCTCAAAAGCGCCATCGCAGGGGGGCTCGCCTGTTATGCGGAGTGCGGAGGCCTTATGCTGCTTGCCGAAGAACTCGTCTCAGTCGAGGGTGCCCGTTATCCCATGACCGGCGCCATTCCCGGCTCCGTCTCGATGACTCGTACCCTCCAGCACTTCGGGTACTGCACAGCAGACCTCACACACCCCGGCCACGAGTTCCACCATTCGCAGTGGAACGCAGAACAGACTTCCGCCAACGCGTGGGACGTATCGCGCCGCAGGACCGGCGCCACACGTCGCGAAGGTTTCCGAACACAGACGCTTCACGCCTCCTACGTTCACCTATACTTTCCCCACAACGCTTCTTTTCTAAACCAACAACTCGGATTCACCCCATGATTCATTGCATCGGCGCGGGCCCAGGCGATCCCGCATATTTGACGCTCCGCGCCCGCGACCTGCTTGCGGAAGCCGACGTCGTGGCCGGGTTTGACGCAGTTCTGACAGTGGCGCGTCCGCACGTGCCGCCAAGCTGCACTGAAATCCCCATGAACTATCGCGATCAAACCGCACGCCTCGCGGAAGTCGCGGCCCTTCACCATGAAGGGAAACGCTGTGTGGTTGTTTTCATGGGAGACATCCATTTTTCAGGCTTCCAGTTTTTAGAGCGTGTCGACATCGCCTGCGGACATCCTGTGGAAACCGTTCCAGGCATCAGTTCCGCGCAGATTTTAGCGAGCCGGGGCAGAGTTTGTTTTGATGAAACAACTTTCATCACCTTCCACCGTCGCGGAGATCTCGAGCCTTTCAAACGCCATCTGGTTCACGTCCTTCAGGACCAGCGGAACGCCATTGTCATCCCGCGCCCCTGGGACTTCATGCCGCGAGACATTGCCTCTTTCCTTCTAGCGGAGGGAATTCCTGGAGAACACACCGTCGAAGTTTGGGAAAACCTTACAAAGGCAGAGGCAACATGGTGCGGGCGTCTCGACACGTGTACTGCTGAATTCACAGACATGAGCATTCTTCTCATCCGCGCGCTCACTCCCTTTCCAAGCCAAATTCATTCCTCACCATGATTGCTCTCCCTGAAGACATCGCCCTCGTTGTTGCGGGGCACGGCAGCCGCGACCCGGATGGTGTGGAACAGTTCGAACGCTTCGTCGACGTGGTTCGCCATCGCGCAGGTGGCCGGATCGTGGAACACGGCTATCTCGAATTCGCGCGCCCGACCATTGACGAGGGCGTGCGCAAAGCCGTGGCCGCTGGAGCCACTCGCATCTCCGTTGTTCCCGGTGTGTTGCTTGGAGCCACCCACGCGAAAAACGACATGCCTGTTGAGGTTCAGGCTCTCCAACGAGAATTTCCGCTGTGCGACATTCGGTACGGAGCCCCCATGCACCTGCACCCCTCAGTGTTGCAGTTGTGCAGAATCCGACTCATCGAGGCGGAGTCCCGAGGAACGCGAATCATCCCGCGCTCCGACACGTGTTTGGTCGTTGTCGGCCGCGGCACAACCGATCCTGACGCAAACTCGGATGTTACCAAACTCGCCCGGATTCTGGAGGAAGGCCTCGGTTTCGCCGCCTCGTTTGTCTGCTACTCGGGAACCGCAAAGCCCGGCCTGTCCGAGGGCCTTGAAAGCGCCGTGCGACTAGGCTGCAGCCGGTTGATCGTTCTGCCGTTTTTTCTTTTCACCGGCGTTCTAATCAAACGCATTCACGCCGCAGTGGAGGCTGTCGCAGCCAGCCGGCCCAACGTCGACGTGATCTTCGCAGGCCATCTCGACTCCCATCCGCTCACGGCCGATGCGCTACTCGACCGGGGCCGTGAGGCCTTTGAGGGCAAAGCGCTCATGAACTGCAGTCTCTGCAAATACAGGACAGCGATCATTGGGTATGAAAGCGAGGCGGGCGCTCCACAGGTTGGGCACCACTTCCATGTCCGTGGAATTGGCACAGGAGAAACGGCTGCCGTTGGATCAACAGCCACCGCCAGTCCGGTGAATGCACCCATCCAAGTGGGCGTCTCAGAGCCAGAGGGCCCGTACGAGATGCACCCCATCGAGGAAAAAAGTTTCGAAATCATCGCTGAAGGCAGGGACTGGAGCCACTTTCCCGCGGAGCAGTTGGATATCCTAAAGCGTCTTGTCCATACCTCGGGAGATTTCGAGGCCCCGGATTCCGTCTATGTTTCAGGGGGCGCACCCGCAGCCGGGGTAAAAGCGATTCTCGACCGTTGCACGATAGTGACTGATGTGACGATGGTCCAATCTGGCCTGCGTCGGACCCTGATCTCACAACTCGGCCTGCGCACGGCCTGCCTAGTCCACGATGAAGAGACAAAAATCGTGGCGCAATCCAATGGCCTCACGAAATCAGCCGCTGGAATACGCCGGGCCTGGTTGAAGTTCGGAAACGATGTTCTGCTAGCGATCGGCGATGCTCCTACGGCTGTGGAGGAGGCGGTCCGCCTCATTCAGGAACAGGGATGGCGCCCGCGCCTCGTGATCGGGCTGCCCGTCGGCTTTGTCGGCACCCAAGAGTGTAAAGAGCGGCTACGGCGTTGTCTGCACGTGCCTCGGATTACGAACAAAGGAACGCGGGGCGGTTCGCCTTGGGCAGCTGCCACGGTCAACGCGCTGCTCATTCAGGCCAGTCAGTTGCCAAGGAAATGACCCCCCAATATCCCAGTTTTGCGCCTGTCGCACCATTCGACCTCACCACACTGGCTGAGAACGGACTGCGCCGTGGCTTCACCACTGGGACCAGCGCCACCGCCGCCACGAAAGCGGCCCTCACCCTTCTACTTACCGGAGACCTGCCCGCAACGGTGAACGTCAGCCTTCCCGATGGTCTGCACTTTCTTCCAATCCCAATCACTCCCGTGGAGCAAAGCCCGGGATGGTCGGCGGCTTCTGTCATCAAAGATGGAGGCGATGATCCCGATCAAACCCACCGCGCGCGCATCATCGCACGCGTTCGGAAAAACAACGCCGGTAAAGTCGTCTTTTTGCGGGGAAAGGGTGTTGGAATTGTCACGCAACCCGGGCTGCGTTTGGACATCGGTGAACCCGCAATCAATGCGATTCCGCGGGCGATGATCAGAGCCGCTGTTTCCGAGACTGTGGAATCTGACTCAGACACTTTCGGACTGGATGTCGAAGTGGGTTGCGAGAACGGAGAAACCATCGCGCAGCGCACGTTCAACCCCAGACTCGGAATTTTGGGCGGCATTTCTATTCTCGGCACCACCGGCATCGTGGAACCGAAGTCGCTCGCTTCTTTCAAGGCATCAATCGAAGTTTACTTGAGAGTCGCGGTGGGAGACAGACCGGCACAAATCGTTCTCTCCCCGGGCAATCTCGGCCAGCGTTTTGCAAGGGCATCCCTCGATCTTCCACTCAAACAAATTGTGCAGATCTCGAACTTCGTCGGCTTCGCACTCGAAGCATTGACGGCCAGTCTTGCCGAAATCAACCATACGCTGCCCCTGCTCTGGATTGTCGGGCACCCTGGTAAATTAGCAAAACTGCTCACCGATGTGTGGGACACACACTCTCACAAGGGCTCAAGCGCGGTGGAAGGACTCCTTTCCGTAGCAATGAAAAGCGCCCCTCTCCTTGTGCCCCTTCTTGAAAGCGTCAACAGCACCGAGGCGGCCATTGAAAAAATGGCGGCTTTTCCAAACAAGGAAGCCTTCTGGGTTGCCGTGGAAAACCGCATCAAACGGGCGGTGCTGCCCAGGCTTGGAAACGTGGAAGAGGTTCGCGTCCGCCTTTTCTCGATGGACGGCTCAGCACTGGGAGGAAACCAATGAACACACTTGGCACATTTTACGGAATCGGCGTGGGCCCCGGCGAACAAGGCCTCCTCCCCGTGCTAGCCTGGGATCGGCTCCAACATTGTCACACCATTTACGTGCCGAGAGCCACGTCCCAGGATGCCTCCACAGCCAGGGCGTGCCTTCCCCAAAACACAATCCCCGAAGAGCGCTTCTGCGAAGTGGAATTCGATATGTCCCGCGACCACGCGGTCCTTCTCGCGCGTTACACCGCGATGGCTCACTCCATTACAGAACACCTTCGTGCGGGGCACGACGTTGCCTACCTGACCCTGGGCGACACGATGACCTACTCCACCTTTAACTACACCCTCCAGGCCGTGCGCCGCGCGTGCCCGGACGCACCATGGCGGGTCTTCCCTGGAATCTCCAGTTATGCCGCGCTCGCGGCCGCTACGGGCTTTCCCCTTGGTGAGGGAAAGGAACGCGTCCAAATCCTACCCTGCCCCGAAACCGCCGATGAACTGGAGTTTTTTATCAGGCGCAATGACATCGTCGTACTGATGAAGGTCGGCAAGCGTCTTCCCATGGTTCTCGAACTGCTCCAAAAGCTCGAGCTCACCGACAGCAGCGCCTTTGGCAGCCGCATTGGAATGCCCGAAGGTTTTTGCCTCCAGGGTCTCGCTCCCCTGCTGGCTGAATCTCACACGGGATATCTCTCCACCATGCTCATCCGCAACCCAACCCCACACCTTTCATGAAAGTTACCTTTGTAGGCGCCGGGCCCGGGGCCGCCGATCTGATCACCTTGCGCGGCGCACGAGCGCTAGCTGAAGCGTCCATCGTGCTCTACGCAGGGTCGCTTGTGAGTCGCGACATGCTCACCCATTGCCGTCCCGATGCCGAAATTCACGACACCGCGGCAATGAGCCTTGAAGAACAAGTCGCCCAATACCGCAGGGCACAGCTCAACGGTTGGGATGTTGCCCGCCTGCACTCTGGCGATCCCGCGATTTACGGTGCCATCAGCGAACAAATGTCGGCCCTTGATGAACTTAACATCCCGTATGAAGTGGTTCCCGGCGTGTCCTCCTTTACGGCATCGGCAGCCGTCCTGAAAACTTCACTGACACGGCCGGAAGTTTCCCAGACCATCATCATCACACGTTCCGAGGGCCGTGCCTCGGCCGTTCCCGAAGGCGAGTCACTGGCAGCACTCGCTACCCACGGCGCGAGCATGGCGATCTTTTTGTCCGGCGCAGGCCTAACCAAGGCACTCGAAGAGCTCCGCACTCAACTTCCAGACGAAACGCCGGCAGCGCTTGTCTGCAAGGCATCGTGGCCACAGGAAAAACACCACGTCGCCACACTTGGCACCTTATTGGACGACATCTCCCCGGAGGACTGGCGGCTGTCCACCATGCTGTTAGTGGGCCGGGCACTTGAAAACACCCCGGGAACGCCTTCACGCCTTTACAGCCCTGAGTACTCACATCGATTTCGCAAGGCTTCGAAGGAGCCACTAACCAACGCATGAGCGACGTTTTTAACAGAGCCGAAGGCCCGGACACCGGGGTCTGGATCGTCAGAGAGTCTGCGAGGCCTCTTGCAGAGAAACTGGCGGCATCCCTCGGCGCGCTTGTACATCCGAAATCCTCTTTTTCGGAATCGGCAAAGGATTCGAACCGCGTCCAGTTTGAAGCTGTTTTTCCAAACACCAAACATTGGATCTTGCTCATGGCCTCGGGGATCGCCTCGCGTTACCTCGCGCGACTGCCTCGGGATAAACATTCAGACCCTTCTGTGGTCGTCATCGATGAAGCTTGCCGGTTTGCAATCCCTTTACTTGGAGGGCACGAAGGCGGAGCAAACGCATTGGCCTATCGAATCGCGGCACTGACCGGTGCAACACCGGTTATCACAACAGCTACCGAAGCGCTCAAGCCCCTCACCGTGGGAATTGGCTGCCGGAAGGGGATGAGCGCCGCGCGAATTCAAGCTGCGGTGGAGCAGTCTCTCGCGTCTGTCCATTGCACGCTTGCGGATGTACGCGAGGTGGCGACCGTAGACATTAAAGCTTCCGAGCCGGGCCTTCTTTCGTGGCTCAGCTCGAATTTTTTGCCTCTGCGTATTTTTTCCAGCACCCAAATCGCCCAGCGTCCCCTCACCGCGACACCCTCTGATTGGGTTTACCGTAACGTGGGACTCGCCGGTGTCTGCGAGCCCTGCGCGCTTCTTGCCTCTCCACGAGGAGCTTTACTACTTCCAAAAACAGCGGTTGCAGGAGTCACTGTCGCCATTGTCTCCGACTCTTTCACCACTTCCTTACCTCAATCATGCCCGGCCAATTAAACCTCGTCTCTGTCGGCCCTGGCTCAACAGACCTCATTGCTCCCCTCGCCCGCGCGGCACTGGAGCGAAGCGAAGTTGTGGTGAGTTACGGCTTGTACTTGAAATGGATCGAACCCTGGCTGGAAGGGAAAGAAATCCACTCTCTACCGCTCACCCAGGAGAGAGAGAGAGCGGCTCTTGCCCTTCAATTTGCAAGGGAAGGCCGCACCGTCAGCCTCGTTTCCAGCGGCGACATAGGCGTCTATGGCCTCGCGCCGCTTGTTTTCGAGATGATCACAGCGGAGGAAACGACGGATATTCAGGTCATCCCGGGTATCACCGCCGCACTCAGCTGCGCCTCTCTTTTGGGGGCTCCCCTAGGTCACGACTTCGCGACTCTTTCGCTCTCCGACCTTCTTTGTCCCTGGCCATGGATTGAAGGCCGGGCGCTGCTTCTGGCAAAAGCGGATCTCGCCCTGGTTTTGTACAATGTCCAAAGCGAGGCGCGTCAGGATGGCGTCTACCGGATCCTCGATATTCTTCTTAAGCACCGACCGCACCAGACCTGGTGCGGAATCGTCCGCAATGCCTACCGCGAGGACGTAGCGACAGACATCTGCACGCTTGAGGAACTCAAAAGCCGTAAGTTCGACATGCTCACGACCTTGGTGATCGGAACCCGATTCACGAAACGTACCGGCCGCTTTCTCTTTGCGCCGCGCGGTTACCATGGCTGGGAAACGACCGAAACCCTCCCCGAAGGTGCCATCTGGTTCTTTACAGGCACCCGCGACGGCAACGCTCTGGCGGCCGAATGCGCGGCGCTGGATATTCCCACCGTCATTTCCGTCGCTACGGAATACGGCGCAGCGCAGGCCCGCAGACACTCTCCACGTTCAATCGTACTGCCGGGACGCATCGGAGAAAAAACTAGAACTCGCCTGCTCCCTGATGCCAAGGCGCTCGCGGTTGTGGACGCCACTCATCCCTTTGCCACTCTGATATCGGCTCAACTGATGCGAATTTGCGCTGCAACGAATCTCCCGCACCTCCGCTACGAAAGACCCTCCCATCCCCTTCCTGAAAATGTGATCGCCGTTGAGACTATTTCACAAGCGGCTCTCATCGCGGCAAAAACGGGCAAACGCATTTTTTTGTCCACTGGCGTAAAGGATCTTCAATCTTTCACCGCGAACGAAACAGTAGAGTGGTTTGCTCGCATCACGCCTGGAGCCGATTCGCTCGAACGCACCCTTGCGAGCGGCATTATCCCAAGTCGTATCTGTGCGATGCAGGGCCCGTTTTCCAAACGGGCCAATGAGACACTTTGGCTGGACTGGGGCATCGATTGTGTCATCACCAAAGACTCTGGCGAAGCGGGTGGATTGCCCGCAAAAATCGCAGCGGCGCAAGCCCTCCATATCCCGCTGATCGTCGTCAACCGGCCCGCGATGACCTACCCACATCTGACACACAAGACTGAGGCCGTCCTCGATTGGATCCTTTCTTTACAAAAGGACACCTTAAAAGCCGCTTCAACAAATCCAGATCTCTAGTAAAGATTCCACCACCCTATTCCTTCTTTTTAAGACGCCCCACCCGATAACCGAACCACTATATGAAACAGACCCACTCCATTCTCCGCGCAGCACTCCCTGCGTGCCTTTGTCTTGTGCCACTGTCCGCTCACGCACACCACGCGGAAGCGATGTCCGGCCAGCCTTTCCTGCAAGGAATCAGCATGCCTCTCCACGGCGTTGACCACCTTCTTTCTGCACTTGCCGTCGGCCTGATCGCTGCACGCGCCAGGGACGGAATGCGGCTCAAACTGCCTGTGTTATTTGCTCTGGTGGCCCTGCTGGGCGGTTTCCTCAACCTCAGTGGTGTCAGCCTACCAGAGATGGCAGTCCCACTCACGGTGGCTGCCGCAGGAATTCTTCTTTGGAGAGGCCTAGCCGCCGTATCTTTAGGAACGGCGATTGTGGCTCTCGCTGGTCTTTCTAACGGACAAGCGCTCATCGAAGTCGCACCGACGACTCTCTCGGCTGGAATTTTTGCCACTGGCTGTATTCTAAGCGCCCTCAGCGTGTGTGCGCTCGGTCTTGGGCTAGGAAAAAGCATCCAAAACCATCCCCAAACAGAACGCTTAGCGGGTGCAACACTCCTTTTAGGGGCGGCCCTTGTCTCTGCTTTTCCGGCACTCAATGCCGCAGTGATCCACTGTATTGAATAACCACTGAATCCACCCTCTATGAAAATTCCTGTCACCATTGTCACCGGCTTTCTTGGTTCCGGAAAAACGACGCTGATCTGCGGACTTCTTAAAAAGAACCCGGACCGCCGTCTTGCTGTTCTTGTGAACGAATTCGGCGAAGTTTCCGTCGACGGCGCCTTGCTTCGCTCCGCTGGGGAGGAATGTGGCGTGGAGATCCACGATTTACCCAATGGCTGCATCTGCTGTTCGGTCAACGATGATTTCGTACCCGTGATGCGCCAACTCCAGGCCCGAAAGCACCAAGTCGATCACGTGATTATAGAAACCTCCGGCCTTGCTCTGCCACAGCCGGTAATGAACGCATTGAACTGGCCTGAAATTCGCGCCGATTTTCAGCTCGACGCTGTGATCACCGTAGTCGACGTGCCACAGCTGATCGCCGGGGAGCTGGAGTCTGGAAAACCCATCCCCGGAGGCTTGTCGCCTGAGGCACCTTCCCATATCGACGCCGTAGACACCATCCTCCTCCAACAGTTGGAAAACGCCGACGTCGTCATTCTTAACAAAATCGACGAACTCTCGGAAGACGACCTGCTCCGCGCGGAAGACGCAATCCGCGCCAGAGCACCCAAGGTTCGATTTATGGAACTGGCTTACCACGCCCAACTCGACACTCGGCTGTGTATGGGCCTCCACCTGCATGACGAAGCGGCACCTCCCGCGCATGAGCACGGACATGCGCACCATCACGGCCCACTCCATCAGATGCCGGCGGATCTCGATCAGCCCATCGATGACCAAACCCAATTTGACGGACACGCCCATAGCGGTCTCGACTCACATGAACATGGCGACGAGACCCATGAACATTTCCACGGCCACGATCCAGGCTGGCAGTCGTTCCTGTTGAGTACGACTGAAGCGCAGGATCCTGAAATTCTGAAACGGGCTGTCTCCGAAGTCGCACTGCGCCAACCTGTCCTCCGTGCAAAGGGACACGTTGCGATCCCCGGCAAACACCACGCCTTGGTCCTTCAAGCCGTCCGCGCTCGCGTTCAAACCTATTACGACGCCCACGATCACGCTCCTGCCAAATCGTCTGTGGTATTCATCGGGTACCATCCGAAACGCTCCGAGGTTGCGGAAATCCTCCACGAAATCACCGGGACCCATTGGTCCTAATCGGACCTAATGACGGAAGCATTTAAAACGACGCGGAGGGAGTGCCCGTTCCCTTCGCGTTTTCCGTCCACATTTTAAGAATTCTATCCCTTGCACTGGGTTGGCACACAAGATGGAGGCCTTGACGCTGAACGTGAGTTGATTCTCACCGAACAAACCCCGGCCGATATTATTTTTTTAAGCGCCGCAGACACCGATCTCGCCGCTGTCGCATCCCAGTGGGGGCCATTGTTTGGAAGTCGCCTCCGATTAAGCCATGCCGCCCCCCTGCGACAACCGGTTGCCGCAGACCACTTCGTTCAAACCGTGGTGGCGGGATCGCGCATCTTCATTGCGCGACTTCTCGGAGGACGCTCGTATTTCCCGCATCTTCTCCAAGCTCTTGCGGACCTCGGAGAATCCGCTCCCCGTCCCCACCTGCTTTTGATCTCTGCCACTGAGGAACTGGATGAAGACCTTATTCGCCTCAATGACGTTGGCGCCGAGCTCAGTTCTCTCTTCTACCGGCTTTTTGCAGAAGGTGGTGCCGCAAACCTGCTCTCCGCGGGGGAATATATTCAACGTTTGCTCGACGAACAAAGCGGGGCCTCTCTGGAACTTCCACGTGTGGTCCCCATGCCTGCTTGGGGCTGGTACAAAATCGCAGCGCCCGCACCAGGAAAACAACAGGTGTGGCTTACGTTTTACAGAGCCCTTTACCAGACTGGAGACCTGGATGTAATCGACGCTCTCGTTACATCCCTTGAATCGAAGGGGCTGCTGGTGAGCGCTTTTTACTGCCACTCGCTCAAGGAAAACGAGGTGCAAGAGGCACTGCTGGGCCGCGCGAAAACTCTTGGCTGCCCGGATTTGATTCTCACACTACAAAGCTTTGCCGTGGGTGGCGCAGGAGGGAGCAAGGAAGGGTTTCCAAGCGCCTTTGGCTGCCCCGTTTTGCAGGTCCCAGTCTCCGCGACTTCCCAAGCCACATGGCTCAAAAATACCGCAGGACTCTCCCCCAGTGAGGCCACGATTCAGGTCGCCCTTCCTGAAATTGACGGCCGAGTTCTCGCCACGGTGGTTGGATTTAAAGAAGACTCCATCAGACTGCAGGATTCGGAATACACCCTCAAAAGACTTCGCCATCAACCCGTGCAGGTTGCTTTTGTGGCCCAACTGGCAGAAAACTGGGTGCGTTTGCGTGCGCTCGAAAACGCGCACAAACGGGTCGCAATCATCCTCGCGAATTACCCAAACCGAGATGGCCGAATTGGCAACGGTGTAGGATTAGACACGCCAGCGAGTGTGATTGAAATTCTGCGTGCACTCGCCGCAGAAGGGTACGACGTGCCGAACATTCCGGAGAACGGAGACACGCTCATGCAAAGACTTCTCGCAGGGGTCACCAACGATGCGCAAGGCTCCTTCGGCAAGGACTCGGCCCAGTCTCTACCACACACGGACCTCCAGGCTACCCTCGATCACTGGCCGATCCAACGTCGCGAGGAAATCCAACGACACTGGCCGGAAAGCCTTCCAGAGCAGATCTCCGTGGCTGGAATTCGGTTTGGAAACGTTTTCATAGGCATCCAGCCTCCACGCGGATTTTCGCTGCAAACCCAATCCGTATACCACAGCCCGGATCTACCGCCCCCTCCACAATACATTGCCTTCTACCAGTGGCTCCGGACGCACTTTAAAGCGGATGCCGTTGTCCATCTGGGCAAACACGGAAATCTGGAATGGCTGCCCGGACGCGCCGTCGCTTTGGGCGAAGACGACTATCCACAACTCTGTCTCGGACCGACGCCCCATCTCTATCCGTTCATTGTCAATAATCCCGGCGAAGGGACGCAAGCAAAGCGCCGCACCTCCGCCGTAATCATCGACCACCTCACCCCTCCGCTCACGCGCGCCGGACTCTACGGGCAACTCGAGCAACTCGAGCGTCTTCTTGAAGAGCATACGCACTGCCTTGCCCTCTATCCCAGACGGGCCTCAGAACTGGAAGCCGAGATGGAAAAACTTCTCGCAGAGGCACCTTGGCGGGCTGATCTACCAGACGGGGGAACCTCTCTTCCCTCCATCGCTAATTTTCTGTGCGAGTTGAAGGAAAGCCAAATCCGCTCCGGTCTGCACATCTTTGGAACACCTCCCACAGGAGATCGCGCCGTGGATTTTATCCTCAGCCTCGTGCGCCTTCCAAGTGCTGGACGCACGAGCCTTTTTTCGGCTCTTTCCCCCGCGTTGGAAAACATTGCGGAACAACCACCGACTGTCCGCGATGCCCTTGACGCAGAGGCCCGCAATTGGATCTTATCGGCTATCTCCGGAGCGGCTGTTTCCTCGGAATCTCCGGATCTTGCGACCCTCCGTACTTTTGTTCAAACCACGCTCCTGCCTCTACTGGCTAAAACGCGCAATGAGTTGGGCCATCTCATAGACGGCCTGAGTGGTCGCTTTATTCCGCCAGGCCCAGCGGGTGCGCCGACACGAGGAAGAGTGGATGTATTGCCCACGGGCCGCAATTTTTTCGCGCTGGATCCAAGGGTCGTGCCGACACCGACAGCCTGGCGCTGCGGAAAGGCGCTCGCGGAGTCTCTGCTCAAACGTCATTTCCAAGATCATGGCGAATCCCTGCGGACTCTTGCCCTCGTGGTGTGGGGCACCTCTAACATGCGCACCGGAGGCGACGACCTCGCGCAGGCCCTCTGGCTGTGGGGCTGTGAACCAGTCTGGGAAGAAAATTCCGGCCGCGTCATCGATTTCAAAATTCTTCCGGCAAGCCTTCTGGGAAGACCACGCGTCGACATTACTCTGCGCGTCTCGGGGCTGTTTCGGGACGCCTTCGGAGATACGGTTCGCCTGCTTGCCGCGATTCCAAAACGCCTCGCCCTTCTCGACGAACCCGGAGAGCTCAATCCCGTCCGAGAGGCTTGGTTGAGGGATCAAACGGAACTCATCGCTCGGGGAGTGTCCGCAGAAAATGCGTCTCGAACCGCTGCGTTGCGAGTCTTCACCTCCGGTCCCGGTTGCTACGGGACGGGGCTTCTGCAGGTGATCGACGCCGGAAATTGGGAAACCAAAGAGGATCTGGCCGCCGTTTTCCTACGTTGGGGTGATCATGCGGCCGGGGCGGATGGCAATCTGACACCCGAACCCGAGGCTCTGCGAACCCGCCTGAGCGCCATTCAAGCCATCGCGCAAAACCAGGACAACCGGGAGCATGACATTCTTGACTCAGACGACTACTTCCAGTTTCAGGGCGGACTCCAAGCCGCTATCGAATCCCTTCGCGGCGCGGCTCCCGCCAATTATCACGGGGATTCTTCTGATCCAAGCAGTCCAAGAATCCGCAGCTTGGAGGAGGAACTTGTACGAGTCCTCCACAGCCGCGCCTTGAACCCTCGATGGATCGAAGCCATGGAGCAACACGGCTACAAAGGAGCCTTTGAAATCGCAGCGACGATTGATTATTTGTTCGGCTATAGCGCCACCACCGGGCTGGTGCGAGACCACCACTTTGAAGCAGCGGCGAAGACTCTCGTTCTCGAACAGGAAGCTTTCTTTCGCGCACACAACCCTGACGCATTGAGGGAAGCAAGCGAGCGTCTTTTGGAAGCGGCCCAGAGGGGACTTTGGTCCTCTCCAAACGCCGCCACAATCGACGATCTTGAAACCCTGCTTCTGTCCCTCGAAGGCGAACGCGAGTAAGCGCCGCAACACATCACGTGCGAACGACAGACCCCGGTTTCATTGCCCTGCGGCTAATACACTTCGACGGGCGAACGTTTGCCGTCTTCAGGACTGCGCTGGTCGGCGGCCTCGGCGCCGAGCGTGTCCGCCCGCAATTGCCGAACCTCACCATCGCGACGGCGAAACTCTGATTCATCCCATACGTCGGGAGCCACAAGCTTCGCCTTGAAGCGCGCCACGTGCTGCTGGGCGCGATCCAAAGCAGCGGCAGGGACGCGTTGAAGATGCTTGAGTGCCTCCTCCACGCAATCTACGCGGTGGCAGATCATCGCGATATCGTTGCCTGCGGTGATGGCCAAACGGATCGTTTCTTCCAATCCGTGGTGATTCAGAATGGCGCCCATATCGAGGTCATCCGTAATCACAAGGCCCTCGAACCCGATTTCGTCCTTCAGCAAATCTTGGATGATTTTGCGAGAAAGCGATGAGCACAAATCTCCAGCCCCAAGGCCCGGAAACAAGCCGTGGCCGATCATCATCGCATCCACTTTTTTCGCGAAGTGACGGAAGACTTTTAACTCGTGCGCTTCAAGCTCTTCGCGACTCAGCGCTATGACGGGCAATTCGTGGTGTGCATCCAGTGGCGCGCGGGAATACCCGGGAAAGTGTTTGCCGCAGCTTAGAACCCCAGTGCCGCGCATCGCATCGTTAAAAAATGCCGCGTTTTGCATGACCTGTTCCGCGCTGTGCCCATAACAGCGGCCGCGCAGGGAGTTGTCCGCCTCGTCATCAAACGAGATATCCAGCACGGGGCAGAGATCGAAATTAAAGCCGAACATCCGAAGCAGCTCGCCCGTGATACGGCCGTGGCGGGAAATCAGCTCGGGTTGATTTTTGTCGCGCAACTGGTTGGCGTTTGGTGGTTCATGCCCGATCAGACGCAACCGGGAGACGCGCCCCCCCTCCTGGTCGATCGTGATGATGGGTTCCACATCGCTGACATCACGCAGGTCGTCCAGCAACTTTCGAAGCTGGGAGGGGGACTCGATATTACGGCCAAACAGAATGTAGCCGCCGGGTTGAATGCGGCGAAATGCGGCGGCCGTCTCGGGATCAAGCGTGGTGCCCGGCACGCCTGAGAGAAGAAGTTGTCCAAGTGTACTCATAGTTTCGAAAATTTAATGGGCGATATTGCGGTAATGATGAATCTCGAACCCCGCGTGTTTTGCGACGATTTCCGCCAGTCGAAATTGAGATTCAAACTCTGGAAAAAACGCATCCCCCTCGGGTTCCAGATCCACGACACTGAGGTAAAGGTCGCTGCAAAGCGGCAGAGTTTGCGCATACACCTTGGCCCCGCCGATGACCCACACGGGTTGAGGTGCGTAGTCCGCCTCAGAAAACGTTTCCAGCGAACTGAGGTTTTCGACCCCCTCTAAACCGCCACGACTGGAGACCACGATGTTGCGTCTGCCCGGAAGTGGCTTGCCCAAACTCTCAAACGTCTTGCGCCCCATCACCACCACGCCTCCCAAGGTCGTCTTCTTGAACCAGCGAAAATCTTCAGGCAGGTGCCAGGGGATGGCTCCCTGCGCCCCGATCACCCTGTTGCGCGCCATGGCTGCGATTGCCTTCATAATCATTGTATCCCGCGCTCTACACCGCCACTGAGGCCCGAATCGCAGGATGCGGCGCGTAATTTTCCAGAGTGAAATCTTCGTACACAAAATCCTCAATTTCACGAACCGCAGGGTTCAGGCGCATCTTGGGGAGCGCCATCGGTTCTCGGCTCAGCTGGAGCTTCGCCTGCTCGAGATGGTTATTATAAAGATGCAGATCGCCGAAGGTGTGCACGAAATCCCCCGGTTCCAGACCACACACCTGCGCCACCATGAGGGTGAGAAGTGCGTAGGAGGCGATGTTAAAGGGCACTCCAAGGAAAACGTCTGCGCTGCGCTGGTAGAGCTGGCAGCTTAGACGACCGTTGGCCACGTAAAACTGATAGAGGGTATGGCAGGGGGGCAAAGCCATCTGATGAATCTCCCCCGGGTTCCACGCCGTCACGATGTGGCGGCGGCTGTCGGGATCCTTGCGCAGGCGCGCGATTAACTCGGTGATCTGGTTGATGGAAGAGCCATCTGGTGTGCGCCAGTCGGTCCACTGCGCACCGTAAACGCGTCCAAGGCTGCCGTCTGGCGCAGCCCATTCATTCCAAATGGAGACTCCTGCCGCCTGCAATGAAGCCACGTTGGTCTCGCCGCGCAGAAACCACAGCAATTCGTGCACCACGCTTTTGAGATGCACCTTCTTGGTGGTCACCAGAGGAAACCCCTCTGAAAGCTTGAACCGTGTCTGAGCACCGAAGACGGAAAGCGTGCCTGTCCCGGTGCGGTCCGCCTTGGGGTGGCCGGAATCCAAAACAAGACGAAGAAGGTCGAGATACTGGCGCATGAAATAAAACGTAAATAAAACACAGCCATCCCACAGGGATGACGAAATAAGCTAAAAAAAGGTGGGCTGGAGAAAGGATCCCTACCACTCAGTAGGGGGTATGCACCAAAAACCAGCCCGTTCTGACGTTATCGTCCTCAAGCAGCTTCTCAACTTTATACCGCGAGGCGTTCTCAACCAGGTAGCCCAGAAAACTGGGGTG